>JAITVN010000106.1 GCA_031285775.1 Streptococcaceae bacterium
CAGCCCGACTGGAAAGGCTATCGCAACAAGCTGACTTATCAGCTGCGACGGCTGAAATCGGGTGTCGTGATTGCTGGTCTCTATGAGGAAAACTCACATCGTCTGGTCAATCTGGAGCACTGTCTGGTGCAGGACCCCATCACGCAGAAGGTGGCCAATACTGCCTGCAAACTAATGACAGAACTGAAGCTGCCGATTGATGACGAGCGTCAGATGCGCGGACTCAGAACCATTATGGTGCGCCGCGGCCAGCTGACTGGTGAGATGCAGATGATCTTGGTTACTTCAGCACCAATCAAGCTGGATGGTCAAACCTGGCCGCAGCTTTCATCAAAAGGTCCGCGTGGCAAGAACGCTGGTTTTAATGGAAAATTCGTAAAATTAGATCAATTTTTGACTAAGCTCACCAACGAATTTGAAGACATTGTAACTGTAGCTGTCAATTATCATCCGAAGAAATCCAGCGAAATTTACGGCGACATGACCCAGATTGTCTTCGGCGAAAAAGACAAAATCACAGAAGGATTGCTCGGCTATACTTTCGAGCTCTCGCCGCGCGCATTCTTCCAGCTGAATACCAAGCAGGCGGAAGTTCTGTATGCTGAGGTTGTTAAAGCACTCAACCCGAAGCGGGATGACCGAGTGATTGACGCCTATTGCGGCGCGGGCACCATTGGCTTCGCCGTCGTCAAAAAGGTCAAATCCGTCCACGGCATGGATACGGTGCCGGAATCTGTGGCTGATGCGCGCGCAAACGCCGCCCGGCTGGGCTTCAAGAACTGTCACTACGAGATCGGCAAGGCTGAGGTGGTCATGGCTAACATGTACAAATCCGGTCAGCGTCCGACCGCCGTCATCGTGGATCCACCGCGCACTGGACTCGACGACGCCCTCCTCGACATGCTCGTCCGCTACAAACCTGAGCGGATTGTCTACGTTTCCTGCAACGTCTCCACGCTGGCCAAGGATTTGAAAGTGCTGGCGCAGGCCTACGACGTCGACTACATCCAGTCCGTCGACATGTTCCCGCAAACCGCCCGCTGCGAGGTTGTGGTTAAGTTGGTTGTAAGGAAATAAAAGCTATACTCAGAAAGGAGCCGCGCAAATGGCTAAATTTATCGTTACCCAAGAATTCTGGGAACTTTTTCCCGATGCCCACTTCGGCATTGTGTTGGCCAAAGGCCTTGATAATTCCGGCGAGTCATCTGCCGAAATCAAGCGAACTCTGAACGCAGCAAATGAAGCCTCCGAAGAATTCACGGACGCTGCCGTCTTCAGTGAAAATCCAGCCGTCGCAGTCTGGCGGGCCGCCTACCAGAAATTCAAAACCAAAAAAGGCGCGCGTTCCTCTGTTGAAAACTTGCTCAAGCGTGTCAGCAAAGGCAATAATATCCGCAGCATCAACCCGCTGGTTGACCTCTATAACAGTATCAGCCTGAGTTACGGCCTGCCCGCAGGCGGAGAAGACCTTGATAGTTTTGTCGGTGACATGCGTCTGACCTTGGCAAAAGGCGGAGAAGATTTCATCGGCATCGGTGAAGACCACTCAGAACCTTGTCTCCCAGGCGAAATGGCCTACCTTGATGATTCAGGTGCCGTTTGCCGCGGCTGGAACTGGCGTGACGGTCAGCGCACCATGCTGACCGCAGAAACCAAAAACGCCTTCCTAATCGTCGAATCCTGCGTGGCTGAACAGGAAAAGTCAGTCATCGCTGGAACAAGCGAGTTGTCGAGTCTCGTTAACAAGCATTTCGGCCTAGACACAGTGCCAATCATCATAGATAAAGAACATCCAGAGGCAGAATTATGATATACATGCGAAAGGCTGAGACAGCAGACATCCCAGCGATCATGCCCTGCATCCTAGACGCACGCCACTTCCTGTCCAGCTTCGACACCGACCAATGGCAAGGCGAGTACCCCGACCAGAGCGACGTTGAAGACTTTATTGACAAACAAGTCGGTTATGTCCTGATTGTCGACAGTGAAGTCGCAGGCTTTGCAGCCGTGATTGAGGGTGAAGAAAAGGCCTACACCGAAATCACCGAAGGCAGCTGGACAAACCCAGACTTTCATTACGTCGTCGTGCATTGTTTGGCTTTTTCGGACAAATATCGTGGACATGGTTTGGCCCGCTACCTTTTCACAGCCATCTTCAGTTTAGAAATGGCGCGGGGTTACCGCGATTTTCGCATTGACACACATCCAGCCAACAAAATCATGCAGCACGTCTTCGAACGCGAAGGATTCATTCGCAAAGGAAAAGTCCAAATAGACGGCGACCGCTGGGCATATCAATTAGAGCTGTAAACTTGATGTGAAATGCACCCGTTTAGAAGCGTGCCTTTCGACTAGACGCTTCAGCGACTTAGCGAGAAAGGACAGCAGTTCCCAGAGGGAGCAGACAATTTCAGAAGCTTTAGCTTCTAGAAATTGCTGGGGCTTCAGCCCTGTGTAGAGATTTACCCCCGAAGGGAAAGCGACCTCTAAGCGCTAAAGCGCTAAGAGTCTGCTTACTAGCTTCTGGCGTATTGAACTCGAAAAAGGACAAAACCATGACCAAAGAAGAATTGACAGAATTTTGCCAAAGCCTCGGCCCCGTCTACGAGAACACACCTTTTGCTAAAATGGAAAAAGACAAAAAAGAGCCGACAGTCGCAATTCGGCATCTTAGAAACAAGAAAATTTTCTGCTACTGGTCGCACAAAGACAATGGCGACGTGAAACTCGCGGTAAAGCTTGACCCAGAGCGTGCAGAAATGCTGCGCGAAGAGTTTGCGGCTGTGACACCGGCTTGGCATATGAATAAAACGCATTGGTCGGATCTGGCGCTGGGAGCGGATTTGCCGGACGCACTGATTTATAAACTTATTGAGGAATCATACGAATTAACAAGAAAATGAACGAAAGAACATACGAACAACAATTTATCAAAGACTTCGCGGATTGGCTTCAAACGCAGGCAGACATTAACGCGAAAGCTCAGAAATATGCTGCAGAAGCTGGCGAACACGATGCCGAAGTCCGCTACGAATCCAGACTTGAAGCCTACGAGTTTCTGCAGGGAAAAATCCAAAACTATCGTGCTGGGAAGCCTTTTGATGCACTACCTGATGATTTTTTGAAAATGCAGAATTACTGAAATTTCTTGAGAGTGTGAATTGACGAAGAAGTCTATAGAACAATCAGTAAGCAGAGTGTGCGATAGATCCGGCTTTGACAAAAGCCAGTCCTCGGATATGCCTTGGGTTTCTTCCGTCTGTACGCGTTATGATTATGTTCTAGCAGATTTTAAAAATTTGTCAAAAGTAAAAGTAAAAGTAAAAGTGCGTATGCACAGCAGCAACACAAAAAGAAGGTAAAATGAAACTAATTTTACAAGCATTCGAATGGTACCTCCCAGCAGATGCCAAACATTGGGAAAATCTGACAAAACTAACTCCAAAAATTAAGGAACTAGGGATTTCAGGTGTCTGGCTGCCGCCTGCTTCAAAAGGTGCCGCGGGCATTAATGATGTTGGCTATGGCATCTATGATTTCTATGATCTTGGCGAATTTGACCAAAAAGGCACAGTGTCCACAAAATACGGCACAAAAGAAGAATACATCAAACTGGTAGAAAGCCTGCAAGCTCAAGGCATCGAAGCCTACGCAGATATTGTCTTCGACCACATGATGGGCGCGGATGAATCAGAAACCGTCAAGGCTGTTCAGTATAATTTTTCCAATCGTCTGCAGCCTGAATCTGGCGTAGAAGATGTCGAAGTCTGGACCAAGTTTACCTTTCCAGGCCGCGCTGGAAAGTACAACGATTACATTTGGACGGCGAAAAATTTCTCGGGCGTAGATTACGACCAGCGCTCCAAAGAACATGCGATTTTTGCCATTCAGGGCCAGAAATGGTCACCTCAGGTAGATGATGAAAACGGTAACTTCGATTACTTAATGGGGGCAAACCTTGACATGAGTGTCCCAGAAACCGTGGAACAGCTTGAGAAGTGGGGACATTGGTTCACAGATAATGTCAAGATAGACGGATTTCGCTTAGATGCGGTCAAACACATTGATTTTCATTACTTCAAAACTTGGCTGATGAACCGCCAAAAGCAGATGGGGAAGGACGCCGACCTCTTTGTGGTCGGTGAATACTGGTCAGACGAGATTGGAAAATTAACGAACTATCTGGATGAATCCGGCAATGTACTCAACCTTTTTGATGTCCCGCTGCACTTTAATCTCTATCGGGCAAGTTCTTCTGACGGCGCTTTCGATATGCGCGACATTTTCGCAGGAACACTGACAGATGTGCGTCCTGATTACGCCGTGACCTTCGTGGACAACCACGATACCCAAGAGGGACAGGCGCTTCAATCCTGGGTCCAAGGCTGGTTCAAGGAGCAGGCTTATGCCCTTATCCTTTTGCGAAAAGCAGGCGTGCCCGTTGTTTTCTGGGGAGATTTGATGGGCATCCCTTCGCGAAAGGTGGGGGCAGTAGGCACAGGTCTTGAAAACATGATGAAACTGCGAAGCCAGTTTGAGATGAAGCAGCAGAGTGACTATCTGGATCATCCAGACGTCATCGGCTGGACAGCACTTGGAGATTTTGATCAGGAAGAAACTGGTTTAGCCGTGATTCTGACCAATTCTAAAGGCGGCAGCAAGTGGATGACTATTGGCGCAGGGCAAGCTCACAAAGTGTATGTGGATTTGCTTGGTCACAACAAAGATAACATCATCTTGAATGATGAAGGACGTGCAGAATTTCCAGTCAATGACGGAACAGTCAGCATCTGGATAGCTCAAGAAATCGCAGCTGAGTTGTTATCCTCGGCAAACGACGAATCGGAAAATTTCCTTAGAAACAATAAAAAATGAATATTATAATCCAATCAACCGTCCTATACTGGGCAACTGCCCTTGACTTGCTGATGGTTCTGGCTCTGCTCTACATCAAATTTGATTCAACGCACCATAAGGCTATTTCCCTTGGGCAGGCGATAGGTTCGCTCTTGCTGGTGGCAATCAGTCTGCTGCTGGCCTTCGTCTTTCATTTTGTTCCGGAAGACTGGATTCTAGGCTTCCTTGGGATCATCCCACTCTATTTTGGACTGAAATATCTTTTTGTCGGTGATGACGACGATGAAGAAGTTGAGGAGCAGCTGGAGAAACGCAAGGGAAAAAACCTGATGCTGACAGTGATACTGATTTCTTTTGCCAGCTGCGGTGCTGACAATATCGGCCTCTTCACTCCATTTTTTGTCACTTTGTCAAAAACTCAAGTTATCATTTCTGTGATTACTTTCCTCGTGAACATTCTAATTTTAGGGCTCATCGGCAAACAGCTTTCAAGGATAAAATGGCTGCATCGATGGCTTGGGAAATACAGTCGCTGGATATTGGGCGTAGTTTACTGTGCACTGGGAATCCTGATTTTATTTGAATCTGGGACTGTCCAAAAACTCTTGTCTTTTCTGTAAGATTTGCTTGTCGAAATATGCCCAACCCCCGAAAAATATGCCCAACCCAAAAAAATACCCGAAAAATATGCCCAACCCAAAAAAATTGCAAAAGGCCTTAAAATTTGATAAAATGAATGAATTCGGAGGAGTAAAAATCCCAGTTTTCAAGCGAGAAGTCGGTCGGTGCGAGACTTTGAACAAAGATTTTGAAGGTTGCCGAGTTTCAGGTTGATTCAATAGTAAATGAAGTTAAAAATAAAGGTGGTACCGTGCGATTGCACCCTTTTCTGGGCAAGATTGCGAGGTATTTTTATTTTAGGAAAGTTTTGGAGATGAAAATAACAATTTTTGGAGATTCCATTACCAACGGCCGCGGCATGGACGAAGGACAGCAGTCAAATGTCCTGCAGCGGCTGATCGAAGCGAAACGGCCAGATGTTCAGGTGCGGCTTTACGGCATGAATGGCGACGATAGCTATGGAGCGCTGCATCGCATCAAGTATGTGATGGAAGAGAATGCGGATTTGAATTTTATTTTTTTCGGCGCAAATGATGCTTCGCCTTATCACCTGATTCGCCCCGACGAGTTCCAGACGAATTTGTCCAAAATGATTGCGCTGCTCGGCAGTGAAAAAGTAGTGCTGATAAGCCCGCCCTACTACAACGATCAGGAACCCATGCATTATAGCTCATTATCAGAAGTGCAGCTTTTTAGACAGGCTGCGAAAGAATTAGCGCTCCAAAAACAAATTCCATTCATTGACATTTTTGACATAATAACCAAACAGCCCAATCCAAATCGGCTGCTCAGGCCTGATGGTCTTCATTTTACTTTGGAAGCATACGAACTTTTGGCTGAAGCCATTGTCGAAAAAATTGACCAAAAGAATAGGGAAAATGCATGAATAAAGAAAATTTTAACAAGCAGATACAAGGCGGATTAATTATTTCCTGCCAAGCACTGCCGGGAGAGCCGATGTATTCCGAATCTGGCGGTGTAATGCCATTGTTTGCGGCTGCTGCAGAAGGCGCGGGAGCTGTTGGAATTCGTGCGAATTCTGTGCGTGACATTCTAGAAATCAAGGCAGTGACTGACCTGCCGATTATCGGGATTATCAAGAAGGACTATCCGCCTGAAGCGCCTTATATCACCGCTACCATGAAAGAAGTGGATGAACTTGCTGACGCTGGAGTTGCGGTCATTGCTTTGGATTGTACGCTGCGTGCGCGTCATGATGGCTTGACTGTCGAGGATTTTATTCGGCAGGTAAAGGAAAAATATCCAGGCCAGCTTCTGATGGCTGATATTGACACACTGGAAGCTGGATTAAATGCTGTTCGGGCTGGCTGCGACTTTGTCGGGAGCACGTTGTCAGGTTATACCGAAGAAACGCTGGATCGTCCGAAACCTGATATAGCGCTGATTGAAGGGCTTGTGGCAGCTGGACTTTCAGTTATTGCCGAAGGCGGCATTCATACACCAGAACAGGCACGGCAAGTGAAAGATATAGGTGTGACAGCACTGGTGGTCGGCGGCGCAATTACTCGACCGCTGGAAATTGCTTCGCGATTTGTTGCAGCGCTGAATGATTGATGATAATCCCAAAATCTTTATAATGAGTACCAACAATGCTGGGAATTTGAATTGAAAGCAAACATTTGATACAATGAATTAACTTCTGAAGGAGTAGTCAAGCGAGATTTTAAGAGAGAAGCCGTTAGTGAGAGGCTTTAATCAGACTTGGTGAAGGTTGTCAGATTTCAAGTAAATAATAATGAGTGCCCGTTGAGTCTAGCGGGAAATTAGGTGGTACCGCGCGTGAGCGTCCTATTTTGTGGATGTTTACGTGTGGTATTTTTTATTAGAAAGGGAAAATGTGGGCTTAGAAAAAAATCAAGAGAAAAAAGTGTTAATCATATACAACGGAAAAGACAAGCAGCTGAAAATAGACACCAGATTTGATGGTGAAACTTTTTGGTTAAATCGTCAGCAGCTTGCGCTGTTGTTTAATCGTGACATAAAGACCATAGGCCGTCATATCAACAATGCTTTGAAAGAAGAGCTATCTGAAATTCCAACTGTCGCAAAATTTGCGACAGTTCAAAATGAGGGAGAGCGGACAGTTACTCGACAAGTAGAGTACTACAATCTTGACATGATTCTGTCTGTTGGATACCGTGTCAAGTCCTCTGAAGGCGTTTATTTTCGCCGCTGGGCTAATGATGTACTGAAAAAATACCTTGTCAAAGGTGTTGCTGTGAATGAAGCAAGACTTAAAGAGTTGAACTTGATGTTGAATATTTTGGAACGTTCAGATGTACCAGAAATTTCAGGAATGTCCTCTCTTATTTCTGATTA
>JAITVN010000105.1 GCA_031285775.1 Streptococcaceae bacterium
AAACGCGGCTGGTGAGTTTGTAAATCAGCCAGTAGAGGACAGCGACGAAGACGATGACACCGATGCTGACGGCAATCATGAGGTTTGAATCTCTGATCATGAAGGCCTGCTCGATTTTGACCACCATGTTGTAGGCAAAGATGAAGTGGACGATGGTGACGATGATTGGTAGGAAGAAGATCATGCGGACTTGAGAGCTGATGGTCCTCTTGACTTCTGCTTTGGAGAGACCGACTTCCTGAAGAATTCTGAAGGAGCGTTTGTCCTGTGTGCCTTCTGAGAGCTGCTTGTAGTAAATGATGAGCGCAGCACCTAGGATGAAGCCGATGCCCAGAATGAAGCCAATGAAGACAAAGGAGCCGATGACTTGTTTTTGCTGATTGATGGTGTCTGCTTTGAATTGAACCAGCATTTTTCCATCTTCTGCGTTGTTTGGAGTGCCTTGTACGCTGGACGGACCGTTAAGGGAGATGTTTTTCAGAACTGCTGCTTCGTTAGCTTTAGAGATATCAAAGAAGGCGTAAAGTTTTGGCGTGGCCATGGTGTTGTGAGCATCATAAGTAGCTGCAATTTGTTCAAATTGTTCTACCGTTGAGAAAACAATCAGCGGCTGTCCTGTCGGCACCCCTTTGATGTTTTTCAGGTGCACTTTGACTTGGTAGGTCTGACCGTAGGCAGAAATTTCACTGATTTTTTTGCTGCTGTCACTGTTGTCATAGATGACGACTTGGTTGGCTGAGAGTTCTGGAACTTCGTTGCCGAGTGCTTTAATGTCTTCGGCAGGGCTGACTGCAGCGAGTGACGGATTTGAAGCGTACTGGCCTTTTTCATAGACCTTGTATGTGATAACTGATTTACCCAGGGAAATCAGAGTGTTTTTCATTCTGACAGTCTGGATCTCGTCCTCAGGGAGGTTGAAGTTGCTCTTGGCTGCCATTTCCTGCAACGAGGCTTTCAGCTCTGGCGGCGTGGTCGCCGCATTTAACGGATAAGCCTGACCTTCTTTAGGAAATAGCTTGTCGGTACCTGATATTGTTCCGAAATAGAGTCCGACTGTAACGACGATGGAAACCACGGCCATGGAAAGGAGGATGGTGATGTTGCCGAGACCGACGGCGTTTGCCTTCATTCTGTACAAAAGACTGGAAATTGTAATGAAATTACGCGGTTTGTAATAAGAATTGCGCTTCTTGCGGAATTTCAGGTACCAAACGGTTGTGGCGATGTAGAAAAGGTAGGTACCGAAGATGACGAGGAGGACGGCCACAAAGAACATGGTGAGCGCCTGGACGGGGTTCTTGACGCTGAGGGCGATGTAGTAGCCGACGGCGATCAGCACAATGCCGAGAAGGGCGATGAAGATGTTTCCTTTGGGCTCCTTCTCGCCCTTGCTTTCCTGGCGCAACAGGTCAAGACTGGATGACTTCCAGATGATGGCGCAGCCGATGAGGAAGAGCAGAACGAAAAGGATAAGGTACATTCCTGCGACGAGCGTGATCGAGGTCGGATTAATGGCCAGGTCAAACTTAGTGCCGCCGACCAGATTGACGAAAATCAGGAAGAGGAACTTTGAGACGGCGATACCGATGATGCTGCCGGCAATGACGGTGATGAGGTAGCTAAATACAAGCTCGAAGAAGGACACCACAGCAATTTTTCCCTTGCCGAAGCCCAGAATGTCGTACAGCCCGAATTCCCTAGAGCGCTGCAGCTGTAAGAATCGATAACTATAGATGAGAATGATGGCCCCGAAGATAGCGAGAATGACCATGGCAAAGCCCATTGTCTGTGCAACGGTATCTCCGCCGTTCATTTTCTTCAATGAGGATGAAAAGCCGATGCCTGTGGTGATAAATAAGAGCACAAACATGGTAACGGTTGACATGAGGAAGGGTGCAAAACTTCTCCAGCCTTTCCTCATGTTGGATAAAGCGAGTTTAAATGTCAGCATATGAACGCTCCTCCTTACATTACTTGCGCTGGATGAAGTGCTTGTTCAGCGCCATTCAGGAAAGAGGTCTGCGTCATGGTAATATCTGTCGCAAACTCGGTTGCACTTCTGTCACCGCGATAGAGCTGGTGATAGAGCACACCGTCTTTGATGAAGAGCACGCGCTTCGCGTGGCTGGCTGCAATGCTGGAGTGGGTTACCATGATGATGGTTTGGCCAATGCCGTTAATGTCTTCAAAGAGGTTCAGCAAGTCTTCGGAATTCTTGAAATCAAGTGCGGCAGTCGGCTCATCGGCTAGGACCAGTTCTGGTTGTGAAATTAGTGCTCTGGCGACGGCGACACGCTGTTTCTGACCACCTGACAACTCGAAAGGCTGTTTATCAAGCAATTGCTCAATATGCAGCTTTGGTGCAAGTTCTGCCAGACGCTGCTTCATCAGTTTATGGTCTTTTTTCCCGAGAACCAGAGGCAGGTAGATATTATCACGCACATTGAGCGTGTCCAACAGATTAAAATCCTGAAAAACGAAGCCCAGATGCTCGCGGCGAAATGTAGCAATGTCCTTGTCTTTGATGGCAGTAATGTCCTGACCATTCAGGAGCACAGAGCCTGCCGTCGGTTTTTCAAGCGTGGACAAAATGTTGAGCAATGTCGTCTTACCTGAGCCGGATTCACCCATGATTGCGATATACTCGCCATTATCAACTGAAAAATCAATATCTTCAAGTGCTGTGGTCTCCTGCTTCGAAAAGCGAGTTTTGAATACTTTTTTGAGGTGTTTTACTTCTAGTAACATTTTTGTACACTTTCTATTTTTGTATTTACATAATATTATATTTATGCGTTTGCTGAGAACAGACCTTTATTTCCTTAAAAATTAAAATGTCTGAGCTCTGAGCATAGTGGAGTGGCGAAAATAGATTAAAAAACTGTGCATTGAGGCAAATCGGGAGACCGCAGGGCTCACGATTTACCCCAGCTTTGCGGGGAAAGCGACCTCTAAGCGCTAAAGCGCCAAGAGTCTGCTTAGAGGATGAGACGCGCAGCGGCTGCTCCTCGGCCTGCACGTTTTTTAATCTATTTTCTCCACGGAACGGACATCATATACAGTTTCTACACATATGTCCATTCTACTTTATTTACTGTCAATCCCTTCTAAAGCTGATTTGGAAATTTCAGATTTCTTGACTTCTTCCCAATTGGTCACGCCTTTGGTCTCGTTGTAAGTGAGCTTCAGGTAAGCATCCTTGCGAAGATTGTGGTCAGCCGTGAATTTCACAGTTTTTTCATCGCCACTGCTCTTAAATGCAGTCTGCTGATATTCATAGCGGGTGAAGATTTCGCCAGAATCTGTTTTTTCATCGTACTTCTGGCCGTCGCCTTTGATTTTAGCATAATAAGAGGTCCCGCCGTAGTTGATGGACTCCCAGACTTTCACAGCACCGAACAGCACAATGACAATCGCCGCCATTGAGAAGAGTACTTTTTTCATGAAAACTTTTTCCTTTCTAATTAGGTTCAGCATGCCAGAAGCTAAGAAATTAGATGAATTGTGAACCTGCCTTGCAGGCAGAACCACAATTCCCTAAGCAGACTCTTGACGCTTTAGCGCTTAGAGGCCGCTTTCCCCACCGCTGTGGGGTAAATTTCTACACAGGGCTAAAGCCCTCGCAATTTCTAGAAGCTGAAGCTTCTGAAATTGTCTGCGTCCTGCGGACGCTGCTGTCCATTCTCGCTATGACGCTAAAGCGCCAAGTCGAATGGCTCGCTTCTAGGCAGGCATGCTTCACACCTTTCTTTTTTCGATAATCTTAGTTTATCAGAAATTCTGCAAGTGAAACTTACATTTTGGTAAGAATAAATTTTGTAGACGAAAAAACCGACGTTTCATTTATGAATGTCGGTTTCATTATTGTCTGAAAAGCATTTAAAGCTTTCCTAATTTCATATCTCACTAAGTCAATCTTCACTAGTATGGAAGATTCTCAAAATAAGAATTTCCTCCAACAACTCAATATAGAAGTACCAATACTTCCATTGCAATTTTTTCCGAATCGGAGAATTCCCTGTTACATAACTATAACCTTTGGGATTTTCTGAAATAAGCTTGATTGCCTGCTCAAATTCTTTTTTAAAATGTTCCAAAACTTATCGTGAATGTGTTTGTTTATAGAGAAATTCTTCTAACCTCGTTAAATCTTTGCTTGCCAGCGGTGTTAGACTAACTCTCATATTTATCAAACCCCAATTTTCCAACAGCTCTTTCTGCTGGAATTTGCACGCCTTCCAGAGAAGAAACCAAACCTTTTTGCAATTCATAAGATAATTTGACTTGAGCACTTAATTTCTTAATTTCTCTTTGCAAATCATTATACTGTACTTTTGAAATAGTTACCAATTCCTGTGATGAAATATTATGCATCCGCTTTTTCTCCCCCTCTTTATAAATTAATTTTATTATATCATTTTATCTTAGTAGAGTTGTATAATCCACATACTGAATATATATAGCTAGGCATTTTCCATTTCAAATTGACTAATTGCCTCTAAAAATGCTTCTCCGTATTTCTCCAGCTTCTGGGGGCCGACGCCTGAGACTTCAAGGAATTCATCATCTGTTGTCGGCATGACCCGCGTCATATCTTGCAATGAGGCATCTGAAAATATCATGAATGGCGGCAGTTTTGATTCGTGGGCAATTTCTAGACGCAAGGCACGCAGGGCTTCAAAGAGTTGCATGTTGAAGTCAGAACGCTCGTCTTTAGCTGGCTTTTCGGTTTTCAAAGTTTCGCGGCGCTTGACTTCTGCTTCACCTTTTAGAACTTGTCTGCCAGCATTTGAGACTGACAGCATAGAAAATTTCCCGGCTGTGACATCCAGATAGCCTTCGCTGGTCAGAAAGTCTATCAAGGCTGCGATTGACTTCTGACTGTTGCTTTTCATAATGCCATAAGTTGAGAGTTTCTCAAAATGCCAGCGGGCGAGGTTTTTATTGCTCGAACCCGCTAGAACGCCTGCTACAGCTGTTTTCCCGAAACGCTCACCCATGCGGATCACACAGGACATGACTTTCTGCGCATCCACTGTTATATCCGTGAGCACGCGCTCATCCACACAGTTGCTGCACTTTCCGCAGTCTTCGCCTTCGTCGCCGAAATAGCGCAGAATAAAGCGCTGAAGACAGTTTTCTGTGTTGGCATAAGCCTGTATCTGGCGGAGTTTCTCATACTCATGGTCTTTGTGGCACTCGTCCCCTTCTGACTGTTCGATTAAGAAGATACGGATGCGCAAGTCGTTCAGCGACCAGAGGAGGATCGCATCCGACGCTAAACCATCTCGTCCCGCACGGCCGGCCTCTTGATAGTAGGACTCAATGTTTGCGGGGGTCGCATAATGAATCACGAAACGGACATTTGACTTGTTGATGCCCATCCCGAAGGCATTTGTCGCCACCATAATCTGAACTTTATCATAGAGAAAATCTTCCTGATTCTGGGCACGTTCAGCTTCACTCAAGCCTGCATGATAGCGCCCAGCCTTGAGTTTGCCGTGATTGAGCCAGTCAGTCAGTTCCTCCACGTCTTTTCGGGTCGAACAGTAAATAATGCCGGAATCCGCTGCATCACGGCCTTTCAGGTAGTTCCTCAGCCAAGATCGCTTATCCGTATTTTTGACGACTTCAAAACGGAGGTTCTCGCGAAGAAAACCTGTCTTGACAGTCTTTTCAAGAGAAATATCGAGTACGTTTTGAATATCTGCGGCCACTCTCGGTGTCGCTGTGGCGGTCAATGCTAAGAGCGTCGGCTTCTTCGGCAGACTCTTGATTCGCTCAGCGAATGCCAGATAGCTCGGTCGAAAATCGTGCCCCCATTGTGAGATACAGTGAGCTTCGTCAATCGCCACCAGATCAATGGGCAAATTCTGTACATAGCTGTTAAAAGACTCAGACTCGAAGCGCTCCGGCGCCACAAACAAAAGCTTAATCTGACCAGCTGAAACCTTCTGCATGCGCAGATTCGCCTTTTCCATGTCAATACTGCTGTTCAAAAATGTAGCAGAAATTCCAGCTGCTTCCAACTGGTCCACCTGATCTTTCATCAAAGAAATCAGCGGCGAGATAACCAAAGTCACGCCTGACATCAGCATTGCTGGTAATTGATAACAGATGGATTTTCCAGCACCCGTCGGCAGGATCCCAAGCGTATCTTGACCTTCCAAAACCTGTTCAACAATCTGCCTCTGCCCAGCACGAAAATTATCAAAGCCGAAATACTTTTTCAGTTCTTCTTCTAAATCCAATATTTATCCCTCTAATAACTAATACGTAAAAGAATTGTTTTTGTCGCAGAAAATAGTTAAATTTCGCACAATTCTATGCTTTTTGTCAAAATATTATCTGCTTTAGCACTATGTCGGTCTTTCTATGTCAAAGTTTGATGTCCTCAGCGTTTATCCCATCCGCAGTTTGATATTTAGTCACAGGACCTGCACCAATTTTCTTTATCATTCCAAGCTCTAGCAAATGATTAATGTAATCATTAACCCTCGAGCGCCCCAGCGAAAGTACTTCTTGAATTTCACCACGTGATCGCGGGATTTCAGTCAAAAAGTCTATAATGCGAACTGTGATTTCATCCAAGTCTCTTTTCCTCGCATAATCAATTATCGGCAAAATAACTGTGATCGAGTCTCCCAAGACATTAAACTTCGGACTTTCTGCATAAGGATAATAAAGTTCCTTGATTCTTCGAATTCCAGTTGCAAAACTTTCGATGATATTTAGACGCTGGAACACTGAAGCAATGACTTCATTTCTCAATATTGAAACCGTACCGCTTTGAAATTGAGCCTCGGTGATTCCATTCGGTAAACCTCCAGGAGATACAATTTTGATAGCTTTATCCCAAAATTCAATGCGAATATTGGCCTGGATCAAGTAATCATGATGAACTATTGCATTTGCCAAAGCCTCACGAAAGGCATCTCTTGGGAGGCGGATACGTGAAATACGGCGCCCCTCCACTATCTCTTCATAGTCATAATAGAACTCATCAAAAAATTGCTCCATTTCTTGGAACTGTTCCAAGATTGTGATATTGCTTAAACTTTTTCTTTTAAGGAACTGTGAGATATTTTTTCCAAATTTGACAGCGTCAATACCGATAGACACATCGTTTTCATCTGCAAAAAGACGGCCTGCATTCGTAAATTTATCTCCGACCATCAATCCCAAAGTCCTTAACAAGTCGTCAGACATCTCGCCAATTCCAATTTCTGCTATCATGTTTTTCTCAAGGTGTGAAAAAGTAAAACCACTCTCCTCAATGACCTGACGGTCAAAACTCAAGTTAGAACTTTCCAGAATCCAGCGTTTGAGCTGCCAAATATCTGCAGGTTTTGACGCTGTGTCACTTCTTTGGTAGGCCTGCCCTTTATAAAAATAGGGACCATCAGTTCCTTTGAAAACATACAATACAACAATTTCCTTGTCCTCAACTTTTTCAGTGATTAAGCGGAAATTGGGCGTCGGATGAATGGCATCATTTATGCTATTTTCAATACTCAAACGCGTGTCTTCTGAATTATCAACACCAACTATACTGCCATCGTCTCTAATTCCAAAAATTACCTTACCCTCTCGTTCATTAGAAAAAGCACTCACCGTCTTCAAAAAAGAATTTGTATACTTTTCTTTTAGTTCAAGTTGGTTGGATTCTTTATAAATCATTTTAGCTCATTTCTATCTACCGATTAATCATTCGAGCACCGGTAGATAATACTATTTACATGAATTATAACAAAAAAATCCTGAAATTCCAATTATATCAACGTTTACTTTATCTACCGATTTCTTGTTTCCAAATCGGTAGATAGTGATAGATTATTTTATCACCGAAAAATTATCATCAACCGTCGCTTCAATCAGCGGATGTTTCTCCAAATAATCGCCAATCAGCTCCGTCATATCCACTGTAATCTCAGAAGTAATCTTCGAAGCATCAAACATCGGATAATTCCCGCCGCCGACGCCGCGATACTGATTGACCACAATTTCCAGCGCATCCTCATCCTGAACCGTCTTACTGTCAAACTCATAGCGGGTAATCCGTTGCCCTTCCGGCTTGGAAACGTCAATCGTGTAGTCAATGCCCTCGTACATATCATAGTTATAATACTGAGGTTTCGGACTGACAAACTTAGGATTAAAGACAATCTCACCATTTTCGTCCAATGCCAAATGCGTCGCCGTCAGTTCCAAAGCCGCACGCAGATCCGCACCAGAAACGCGCAGCACCGCCAAAGTATTCGGATAAATATAATTCGTCAAAATATCGCGCATCGTAATCGTCTCGCCAAAACCGAGCGCCTCATTATTAAACAGTGCAGTGCCGGAAATCTTCGCGCCGCTGGCCTCCATCTGCACCTTGTTGATAAATTCAATATAGGGATGTTCCTTAATTCTTGCCTTCATAGGGTCGCTGATGGACATATTGCCGGAAACCTTACCCATCGCTGTATCAAGCCAACGCTCGGTCTGCTCATTAATCGGCGAGATAAGCGACATCACCTCAGCCGAAACGTCTGCTTCACTGACAGAGTGCAGCTCAGCGGAAGATGAGACAACTTTCTTATGGGTGTCTAAATTCAAAACAATCTCAGCTACATTCGCCCCACGATAACCTGGTTGAACCACAGGCACACCCAGCACTTTCTGAGCAATTTCTCGATGTTGATGCCCTGTGACAAAGGCATCAATCATGTCGCCGCATTCTTCCAACAACTGATAACCTTCATTTTCGCCAGTCAGGGCTTCTTCTGGCAATCCAGAATCAAGTGCTCTCTCAAAACCGCCATGGTAGGCCACCACTACAATATCCGCCAATTCGTGCAATTTCGGCAAGTAATCCTTTGCCGTCTCAACGATAGACCTGAAAGTCAGGCCTTTGATAGTGGCCGGCTGTTCCCAATGCGGGATATATTGGGTCAACAGGCCCAGCACCGCAATTTTCACACCTTTTTTTTCGAAAATGGCATAAGGCTGTCCAAAAGCTGGTTCACCTGCGTCATTTAAGACATTTGCGCAAAGAATCGGGTAATTGGTCAATTTCACATATGTGTCCAGATAATTCCGTCCATAGTTGAACTCATGATTGCCCAGAAGTCCCGCATCATAACCGAAAGAATTCGTCACCGCCGTCAAATGCGACAAGCCGTCCGGAATCTGCGTCGCCAAATAATAAGCCAGCGCCGAGCCTTGTATCACATCGCCGTTTTCGATTTTCAGAACAACATCGCCAGCTGCTTCGGCGTCTGCAGTGAGATGATCCATCATTTCACGCGCCTTCGCCATACCAAAAGGCATGTCCATATCGCGCGCCGTATAGTTTGACGGCAGAATATAACCGTGCATATCACTTGTCTCAAAAATTCTAATTCTCATTTTAACACTCTTTCAGATTTTATTAAGGATAATGACGTCTGCAAGTCTCAGCCGGCTAACGCACAGCCACAGAGCAAAAATAATAGCAGGGTCTACTGCTATTATTTTACTATTTTGTACAAAAACTTGTCAATTCTTACTGTTTCCAAGCGCCTTCCAGCTCAGTCTGGCCTTTCTTCAGCATGTCATCAATATTACCATTCGGACTAGAAAGAATCTCTTGCATCGTTGCTGTCAGCTGAGTGTAAGCAGCATCAGAGTTTTTCTCAATAGGGTTTGTGAATAGTTTTTTCGATGTTGCTGCCAAAATTGCAGGGACTTTGCTCTTCTTGCTGTCGGTGTAGCCCTTGTCTTTCAGGCCGGCTGTTGTAACAGGCATATAACCTGAAGCAATCGCCCACTCTACTTGCTCTTTTGTTGAAACCAAGAACTTTTCATAGAGATAGGCAGCCGTCTGCTGATTCTTGTCTGCATTTGCAAACATGTAAATGTCTGTCCCCTGCTGAATGTTGAACTTTGAAGGACGAGGCGACACGCCATATTCAAACTTTGCATCTTGAGCAACAAAACTCTCGCCTGCAATTGTACCAATAAACATGGCTACTTTTTGATTGGCAAATGGGCCAGATAAATATTTATCTGAGCCTGCAGTACGGAAATAGCCGTCTTTTACGCCATCAACATAGTAGCTGACAACATTCTTGGAAGCCTTTGAGGTAAAGTCTGTCTTGCTGTCAAATTTGCTGCCTTCATCACGCATCCCAATGGCATAATAGTTATTCAATGCATCGAATCCAGCGCCGACGACTTCGTGATTCGATTTTTCATAAATCGTTTTGGCTGCTTCTTTCAACTCGTCCATTGTTGTAGGAACTTTGACGTCATACTGCTTGAGCATGTCGGCATTGTAGAAAAGCGCCTCCGTTGATTTGTTGAAAGGAATACCTGCCTGCATGTCACCAAATTTGGCGCCTTCAAGAAGTGCAGGCTGAATGGCATCATCTCCTGTAATGCCAATCTTACTGTTTTTCAAGAAAGGACCTTGATCAACCAGCATATCGTTTTGTGAGGCATTGTAAAGCCAGCCTGGGTATGCTTGAGTAATTGTCGGCAGATCTTTAGGCGATTGCATTGTTGACGTCAACTTGGCTTGAAGGTCTGCATATGATGACTGATTCTGAAGCGTCACGTGAATTTTTGGATTTGCTTTTTCAAACGCGGCGGTCATTTTTTCAAGCTGCGCCTGCTGTGCTCCTGTCATGGCATGCCAAAAGATAATTGTCGTGTCCTTTGACACTGAAGTTTGTAGTTCATCTGAATTATTAGATGATGAAGATTTTGTACCGCCAGTTGAAGTACAAGCAGCAAGTGATAAAGCGACTGTCAATGCAGCGATTGACAATGCCAGTTTTTTGAAATTCATTTGAATTTCCCCCCTAATTTGATTGTGAATTAAGATTTGAAGCGCGCCTACTTCCTTGCATCTGGCGTGCCGAAACCTTATGACATCCTAATACACAAAGGTTTTTTCTTCATGAGTTTTGCGTCTCATGTTCTTGACCGAGCTATAAGCTTTAATCTATAACTCAACTATTTGCCCGCGTACAGGCAATATTCTTTCACCATAGGGATTCTCCAGAAGTTCTGGATGATAGCTGTGGATTGGAACCAACATTTTAGGCTCGATGAGTTGGACAATTTTGTTCAAATCGTCTGGTGTCGCATGGCCCGAGCAAGCAATGCGGACAAATTCAATATCATTGTGAGACAGCATGTCTAAAAACACCTGATATTGAGGGTCAAAATCACCAAGCGGAGAAGCGTCTGAGTGGATATAAAGCCCGCCTTTTTGAAGCTTATCGAAATCAGACTCAACTTGCCAGAGATATTCTGACTTATCAGCAAGTAACTCAGAGTAATCAACTTCAAATTTCGGATTCAGGCTCTCAGGACGACTTTTTCCAGGGATGACATAATAAAATGTCTCTTGTCCGAAAATTTTCTTCAACAAGAGAGACATGTCCTGGGTCAGGACGACTTTACGCGAGGAAGCTTTTACCAGTTGGCTAAAACGTTTAACGTTAGCCGGGTAGCCATTAAATGTGAGCTGACGTTCAGGGTTTTCTGCTTCCAGCCGGATGAATGCTTGAATCAAATCCTGCTCAGAATTAATGGGATATTCAGCCGATTCAGACGCATTCTCGCGCTCTGGGAAGCTGATTGATACCCCCTCCATGATCAGCATGTCAGCATGTTTTGCCAGTGCTGTGAACTTCAGCGTATCATCCGGATCATAGCCGTGAAGACGTAAATCTCCTGTATAGGCAATCTTTTTGCCAGCAGCAGAGATAATCATCCCGCAAGCGCCATAAGCATCATGGTCAACGGGAGCAAGTTCGACTTCAATTTCTCCAACTCTAATTTTTCCGTAAGGCGCCACTCCGATGATTTCACGTGTAAAGGATTTATCTTCCTCAAAAGGCTGCTCAATCAAGAAATCACCATTTTGATTGAGCACTGGCAACACCTCTGCCGTAGCATTCAAAGCATACAGCGGAATAGAAGGTTCCAGATAATTGATCATCTTCGTATGGTCTAGATGGGCATGACTTAAGAATACAGCGCTGTGCTTGAAATCAGGACGCTTCATCCCCGCATAGTGATAATCAAAACGAAAGTCGTAAATGTCTTTCAGCTCAGGAATCAAATGATTGTCTAATAAGGTTTTTAAGCTTTCATCCGGGAATTTCAACTCTGGCCGAAATTCTGTTCCAAAATCAAAGAAAATGTGTGAATCATGGTAAGCGATTTCTACAATCGTCCCCCCGATGGTCAGGACTCCTGCGTGAAATATGACCTCTATTTTATCCTTTAATACCATTATGTGCCACCCCTCTAATAATTTGCTTGCGGAAAATAAAGTAAAGCACCAGAACAGGTACAACCGTCAGTGTTGCGGCTGCCATCTGCAGCTGAGTCTGAGCACCTGCTTCTGTGGCAAATGACGCCAGCCCATTGTTAAGAAGCCGCATTTTGTTGCTGTCAGTGACCAACAAAGGCCAAAGGAAAGAATTCCAGCTCATAATAAAGCTGAGAATACCGACAGTCACTAGCGCAGGCGAAATCATCGGTACCAGCACGCGGCGAATGTATTCCAAATCGCTGGCACCGTCCACTTTAGCCGCCTTATAGAGGCTGCTGGGAATTGCCGCCATATAATTTCTTAGAAAATAGACATAGAAAATACTGGTCAAAAATGGAATGATCAGAGCTGCATAAGTATTCTTGATTCCCAATTGCAGAATTGTATTATAGTTCGTAAAAATAATTGATTCATAAGGCACCATCAAAAGTCCAACCAAAAGTGCAAAAATGAGTTTTTTAAACTTAAACTCCAGACTGGTCAGTGCAAAAGCCGCCAAAGTACAGGTAATCAAAGTTGCTGCTGTAGTGACAATTGCCACCAATAAGGTATTGATAAAGTACTGTAGAAAAGGAACCTGCTTGAAAACCTGTGCATAATTATTAAACTGAAAATGCGAAGGAATCAGCGTCGGCGGCATACTGGCCATCTCCTGGTGAGTCATCAAACCCGCAAGAATCATGTAAACAAAAGGAAACAGCGTCATGATGCTGAACACAATTAAGATGAAGTAAACCACAATGCTTGAAATTTTTATTTTCAATGTTTTGCCCTCCCCACAAATAAGCGCTGCAAAACAGTCATTACAATAATAATCAAGAAGAGAACAACGGATGCAGCCATAGCAGGTCCTGACTGTCCAAGATTGTAGAACTTGGTATAAACATAGAAAACTGCTGTTACTGCTGAGTTGGCAATTCCTGCTTGCCCCCCGAAAAGCGCATACACTTCTGTATAGACCTTAAATGCGCCAATCAAGTTAACTGTCAGCAGAAAACTGATGGTCGGCATAAGCTGCGGAAGTGTAATTCGGCGGAACTGCTCCCACTTTGAGGCACCAAACATCTCAGCAATCGTATAATAATCAGGACTGATATTCCGAAAACCAGACAAGAGAATAATAATATTGAAAGCCAAACCATTCCAAATTCCGAAAATGATCAATGTTGTCATTGACATGCTCGGATTGTCCAGCCAGTTGACCTGAGGAATGCCAATAAGACTGAGAATAAAATTAATCACACCATAATCTTTGTTGAAGAAATATCGAAAAACCATTCCGATGGCAATCACTGACGTCACATAAGGCATGAAGAAAATTGCTTCAAAAGCAGATTTAAATTTGACTTTTTCGTAAATCGCCCAAGAAATAAAAAGTGAAATAATCAGCGCAATCGGCACCACAATTATTGCAAAAAGCGCCGTATTGACTAAAGAGCGAATAAAAATCGGATCCGCAAATATTTTCTGATAATTCTCCAAGCCGGAAAAATGCTGATTTAAAATAAAACCTGACCGAAAGCTCATGTAGAAGGAGCGAAAAAGCGGATAAATGCTAAAAATAAGAATCAAAATTAGAGCTGGTGCAAGAAAAATCCAGGCTTTTTTTTGATTTTCAGAATTATGACCACGCTTATTCATCAGTAGACTCTCTCCCCAGCCTCATTGAACACAAAAGCTTTGCTAAAGTTAAAAATCAGACTACGTGTGACATTTTTGACTGCCTGATCAAGCGTAACAACGGACTTGACGACAAGCCCATTTTTTTCAAAACGGAGAATACAGTCACGGCCGATGACCTCATTATCGTCAGTTTCCATTTCCACCACACCACCAGAGATTTCTGGCTTCACATCTTCAGAACGAATGGCAAAGGTGTAGCTGCCGTCGGTAATTTCAGTTTTCTTGCGCGAATCAGTCAGGGAAGAAAGAGGAACCTGAAAATCTCCGAAATTCATTTGGCCGTCTGCAACAGTAATTTTCATCGTATTTATGATAGGCGAGCCGATAAAATTGGCGACAAAGAGATTCGCGGGCTCCAGATAAAGCTCTTGCGGCAGGGCATACTGCTGCACCACTCCTTCATTCATCAGGATAATTTTATCTGAAATTGACAAGGCTTCTTCTTGATCATGTGTGACAAAGATGGCTGTGATTCCCACTTCTTTGACCAAGCGACGGATTTCTTCACGAATCCTCAGTCGTAAACGCGCATCCAAATTCGACAAAGGCTCATCCAAAAGCAAAATGTCCGGTTTTTGCACAAGCGCACGTGTAATCGCCACACGCTGCTGCTGTCCGCCAGATAGAGTCCCGGGCTTTTTACCAGACAGTTCTTCAATATTTGTCAGTTTCATATACTCTTCGGCGATTTTCTGAGCTTCGGCTTTTGCCATCTTGTGTTTGCCCACAGTCAGAGGAAACATGACATTTTCCAGCACCGTCATGTGCGGATATAAGGCATAGTTTTGGAATACAAAGCCGATATTGCGATCTTTAGGCGCAGTCTTAATCACAGATGCTCCGTCAAATTGAATGTCGCCGCCTGTTGGCGTCAGGAGACCAGCAATCAAGTTGAGAATTGTTGATTTCCCGCATCCGGAAGGTCCGAGCAAACAAACCAAGTCGCCTTTTTTAACCGAAAAACTGACAGACTCAAGTGCCGTAAAACCATTGTCAAAACGCTTATTTAAGTTAATAATATCAATCATTAATCGCGGACTCCTCGAAAAAAACATTATTTACAATATTGAGCTAAGTTTCAATTATGTTACTTTTATTTTACACTTTTTCACAAAATAATGCTAGATTTGTTACATTCTTTCTCAAATCTGCCAGTCTGCATCTGTTCATGATGATTCTTATTTGTACTTAAATTTCATTCAGCAGTATTTTCTGGACAGCAAAGGCAACACCGTCTTCATCATTAGATTTCGTGATAAAGCTGGCTTTTTCTTTCACTTCCTCAGCTGCATTGCTCATCGCAATGGGTAAAGCGACCATTTCAAACATCGGTAAATCATTATGACCATCCCCGAATGCTGCACAATCAGCTTTAGACAGTTTTTCACTTTCCATGAGATAAGAAATCCCGCGTGATTTTTTTGCCAGAGCTGCAGTTATCTCCAAATAATTCTTGCCTGATTGCTGGATATTGACATCTTCAAGCTGGAGCGAAAACAGTCTGGCTTTGAGTGCTTCCATTTCAGAGGGAGAAAAAGTAATCATCATGATTTTAAATATTTTTTTGGGCTTCGCCAGATTTTTCGAGGTTTCAATCACAGTCACATGCTGACCTGTTAATTTCTGCTCCATCTCAATTCCTCTATCTAGACACTCACTGTACCAATGATTTAAATCATAGTAACTCGCGCTGACATTTGGAAAATTCTGGCCAATAAATTGCAGCAAATACTTGACAGTGGCAAAGGCCATGAAAACTTCACTTATCACTTTCCAGGAATCATTCTGCTTTTGAAAAATAAGTCCGCCGTTGAAAGCGATCTGCGGAGAAATCAAGGCTAGCTTTTCAATGGCCTCTTTCATTTCCATAGGTGCACGCGCAGAAACCAAAGTAAAGGGAATCTTAGCTTCCCGAATTGTTCCTGCATTTTTCTGCGAAACTCTACCAACGCTGTTTAGAAGAGTTCCGTCCATATCAGAAAATATCTGCTTGATTTTCATTACAATTTTCCTATCTAATGACTGGCTCAAAAGATTGAGCTGCTGCACTAATTATAACATTAATTGTGAAAAGTCATGAATTCCCTTTCAAAATAGATGCGCATCAAATCAGCAAAAAAGTCCGCTATCTGCGAACTTTCAGTGCTTATATATTTGCTAAAACTTCTTTTATCTGATCCTTAGTATGTACACCAACCAGGCGCTCTACCAATTCGCCATCTCTTAAAATAACCATCGTGGGAATTGCCATAACTTCAAAACTTTGCGGCGTCAATGGGTTTTCGTCAACATCCATTTTTAGAATCTTTAATTCAGACTCATCAAGCTCCTCAGACAATTGCTCAAGAATAGGCGCCTGCATGCGGCATGGTCCACACCAAGTTGCCCAGAAATCTACTAAAACTGTACCAGTTGCTGTTTCTTCCTTAAAATTTGAATCTGTCGCGATATATTCCATATTTGTCATTTCCTCCTAATATACGTTTCTCTTATGATAACATTTTTACTTCAAAGTTCAATTATTATGCTTGCTTTGCTAATAAGATGATAATGCTCAAGCGATAAAAGCTTCGTATAAATCTCTCCTATCTTACTGTTTTGTCATTATTTTAACACAGCAATTGTTGCGCCGGAACCACCCGCATTCATCGGCGCATATGCAAAGCTCTTGATATGCTTATTCTTTGCCAGTTTCTTCTGCACCAGATCACGAATGACGCCTGTTCCAATTCCGTGAACAATCGTAATTTGGCCAAGATTAGCCAATAATGCCTGATCAATATAATTGTCCAGCTCCATGGCTGCTTCTTCGTATCTTGTCCCGCGTAAATCCAGTTGTGATTTGATATTCGAACTCACTTGGCGGCTAAAACTTTTGGATTTGGCCTTCGGTTTTTCAGCCGTGATCAGCACCTCGAGATCTGCTTCGTCCACTTTTGCAGTGACAGAACCGATTGCCACCTGCCAGCGTCCATCTTTCTCCAATTTCATTAATCTGCCATGCTGTCCGAAACTTGTTACCAGAACTTCTGCACCTTCTCGTAGTCCGCGGTCAGCCTTCGCCTTCTTGAGCACCCGATTTTTCGACAGATCAGGCATCAGCTTATCCAAATTTGCCATGGCTTCAATGACTTCGTGTGGCTTGAGCTGCATCTTGTCATTCAGCTGCTTGAGGATCACCTGGGCTTCTGCGCGAGCCTTAGATGCGATTTCTGCCGCTTCAGACTCAGCAACTGCCTTTAATCGGGCTTTCTCACGATCAAAATCTTTCTTTTCCTGCGTCAACTCAGCATTCAAACGATCATTTTCCTGCTCGAGCCGGCTTATTTTTATTAATTTATTTTCTTCGGCCAGAACTTGCGCTTCCAGACGCTCGATCAGAGCGTTAATATCTTGGCTGTTTCCATCATCCAGCAATTCCTTTGCTGCCTGCACCACATTCTCTGCTAAACCGAGGCGTGATGAAATCTCAACCGCATTCGAGCGGCCCGGAACGCCTAATCTCAGACGATAAGTCGGTTCCATCCGTTCAATATCGAATTCCATTGAAGCATTACTGACAGCATTCGTCTCTAAGCCATAGCCCTTAAGTTCTGGGTAATGGGTCGTGGCCAGTGTCTTCACTTTTCGCCTACGTAGTTCCTCCAGAATTGCCTGTGCAAGTGCCGCACCTTCCTTCGGATCTGTACCGGCACCCAACTCATCCAGCAGAACTAGACTGTCGGAATTTGCCGACCGCAGAATCTGCACCAGGTTTGTCATGTGACTCGAGAAAGTCGACAAACTCTGTTCAATGGACTGCTCATCACCGATATCCGCATAAACTTCACTGAAAATTGCGATAGATGAACCCGCAGCCGCTGTGATCGGCAGTCCAGCCTGAGCCATCAAAGTCAGCAGCCCAACCGTTTTGATGGTAATTGTCTTCCCGCCAGTATTTGGACCCGTAATGACAATCGTATTCAGATTTTCGCTGAACAAAATATCATTTTGGACAGCTGTCTTCTCATCCAACAAAGGATGAATTGCTGAAAACAGCTCAATCTTCTTATTTACAGAAATCTCTGGAATCGTCGCATGATGCCGCTTCAGAAACTCATTTTTGGCATGAATCAAATCAATGCGGCCCAGTACCCAGGCAGACTGTCTTATTTCGGGCACAAAAATTACCAGTTTTTCGGACAGTTCCGCATAAATGCGCGCGATTTCATTTTTTTCTTCAATCCTCTTTTGATTGAGCGCATTGTTGCGCTCAACTGCTGCTGAAGGCTCGATGTAAAGCGTTTGACCAGAACTTGAAATGTCATGCACCACCCCATGAATTTTCGATTTACTGTCTGCACGAACAGGCAGAACTGGACGCTCATTGCGAATGGTAATCAAATTTTCAGTCAAATCTGCTGAGCGTTTACTCAACAAATCCTGCATTATCATGCGAATTTGCTCCTGATCACGTTTCATTCCCCTGCGTAAATCTGACAAAGCTGGTGAGGCATTGTCCATTAGCACACCAGCTTCGTCAAACACAGATAAGAGCTTCGTCAAGGCTGAGAGATCCGACAGCTTGTCAGTCGTTTCTGCCAAAACGGGAAAATTTATATTTTGAATAGTTTCGAAATACTGTCGTAAACGAGTGGTCGCTGAAAGTATTTTTTTAATGGCTAAAAATTCAGGTCCCGAAAGGGTTGCATTGAGTTCCAAACGCTTCAAGACTTCTGTCAAATCTTGGGTATGCAGCAGCTGCGGATTTTCATTTTCAGAGACCAGAGCTGCGAATTCTGACAATTCATCCAGCCAATTGTGAATTTTTACTGGGTCCGAACTTATGGACAGATTTGATAATTCAGCCTGCCCTTGAGCGGTCGCCAAAAAAGGCGCAAATTTCGCCTTGACTTGGTCAAATTCTAAAATATCTAATATTTTTTTATTCATAGAAATATTTTTGGTAAATTATAAAGCTTTCACATTGACAATGTTCTCAACAAAAAGCTTAAGAAGTGCATGTGAGCTAATCGGCGTGTGCAGCACCATCCAGCGGGCAAGATCTGAACTCGCCACAAAGGATTGCACATTATTTTGAGGAAGAAGTGCCAGCAATGTCAAAAATACCTGCAGACTAAAATAGGTTACCAATACAGCCAAAATTCCAGCAATCAGTCGGCCGATTTTCCAAAAAGAGAGAAGGTGACGGAAACGACGGAAAATCAGCATGAACATATGCAAAGTTACATTGACAGCGATAAAAATAAGCAGCCAGGTAAAAGCGGCAAAGAATGGATCTGATGCTTTTGATGAAAGCAGCCTGCTGAAAACCTGAAGCTTGTCTGACGGCAGGCTGAGCTTGAAATAATTGACAAGTTTTACAGAATATTCCTGATAAAACAAGCTTGCCACAACGAAAGCAATCACAGTAGATAAGAGTTCCAGCAGTTCCATGAAAAGCCCGCGACGCCAGCCTTCCCAAAATGTCAGCAACAAAATCACAACAATAATCCCTGTTAAAATCATCTCTTACCTCTTCTCGTGCTTTCAGCAGTTGCTATTTTCCAAAAATACTTGAGCTGTGTCCTTTACGCAAATCGTGTTCAAAGTTGACTTGTCTGGTCATGTCATTTACAGCAACAGCCGCCTCACCGAAACCGACTGAAATCAAAGGAAGCTTTCCTTCATAATCGCAAACATCACCAGCAGCATAGAGTCCAGGAATATTCGTTCGCATTGCAGGACCAGAAAGAACTTGCATGCGCGGCGTCAACTCCAGACCTGGAACAATCTCCGTAGATTCAGTCAGAAAACCGTAGAAAACTAAGATTTTGTCGACTTGAAGTTCTTCTGTCTGATTTTCTTTAACCTTGCTGATCAGCAAGCCATTATCTGTCAAGCCTGAAGCAGTGTAGGGCGTATGAATGACAATCGAAGATTTTTCAACTGCCTCTACCGTTGATTCGTGCGCACGAAACTGTAGACGGCGATGAATCAGATGAACTTCTGAAGCCAGCGATTCCAACTCCAGCGCCCAGTCCAAGGCAGAATCGCCTCCGCCCAAGACAGCAACGGACTTTCCAGCATAATCATCCAGATTTTTAATAAAATAAGCCAGTCTTCCTTTTTCTACCGCTTCTGCTTCACCCTCAACGCCTAGTTTACGAGGTTTTAAGAGGCCATTTCCTGTAGCCAATAAGACAGCCTTGGCTTTATAGACATCTTTTTCGGTTTGAAGGTCAAAAAGTTCCTGATTTTTGATGATTTTTAAAACTTGCTGACCTGTTATCAGCTCGTAATCAATGTTTGACAGCTGTTCAAGCAAGCCTTTTGTCAGCTTGACGCCATCAGTTTCAGGCAAGGCTGCCACATCAAAAATATGCTTCTCTGGATAAAGATTGAGCGGTTGCCCGCCAGCCTCATCAAAGTTTTCGATAATTTTGACAGTCAATCCGCGCATGCCTGCATAATAAGCCGCGTACAATCCGACTGGACCCGCGCCAACAATAATTAAATCTGAGTACTTCATTTCTAAAGTATACCAAAAAAATTAGGAGATTTCTGCTTCTCTAAATACTTTTCAGACTTTTTTTTAGAAGATGCGTTCTTTTGTTCAATCTCCGAAACCTGATCTATCTTTAAAATCTGGCCAGTTGCAAATTATTGATCAATCCGATTCAAACGACTTTCTTTCTTCGACATCAATGAAAGTCACTTGGTAGGTTTTGTGCGCATTCCATAGCATGCTGGTCAGCCGATTAATGAAGAGCATCAGCCAGGCAAAGCTGGCAGCAAATGACAGGATTTCGAAGGCCGTCAGACTGAAATAATGAAAGCCACGCCAAAGCACAAAACTTATGAACAGAAAAACGACGATGCCATAAGAAATATGAATCAGATTTTTTCCGCCCTCTGGAAAAAGCCAGCGAATACTTAACACCGTCAGCCCCATGAAGTAAACAATAAACATGGCAATCTGGTCATGCCAGAAATGGCCCATCGCACCATTGTTCGGAACCAGCCCGACTCCAGCAATACAAAGCGCTGTCAGTGTCAGTAAAATCCTCAGCGTGATGTGACGCCAGTTGCGGGTATATTTCTGCGCCAGAGCGACGAAAATGTAGTCGATCAAGGCCAAAAACAAAGCGCCCGAGACAATCAGTGTGATATTGAACTGGAAACTGGCATGCGACTCAGTTGTGCCCAGCAAACTGAAATTACGTTTCCACCAATATTGATTGCCGTTTGTCGCCATTGAAGCGACTAAGCCGCCGATTACAACTAGAATCAGCATGTTCACTAACATCTCAATCGAAAAGCTGTCAACCGTAAAAATAATAAAGTAGTTCAGAATTCCAGAAAAAGCCGCAAAAATAAAAGTAGAAGTAAAGATATCAAACTGTGCCCCGTGAAAGAGCTGGTCAAAGAACCAAAAGAGCGCGACCAATGCCAAAGTAGAAATAATCAGCATTGAGGCCACTACAGTCACAAAAGTTCGCCAGTAAATCCGTTTGGTCATCATGCGATACAAACTTTTACGCCTCGCAATATAAGCCAGCACAAATGTAATCAAAGCCACTCCATTCGCAATCACATCTACTGCTGTACCGATCGAGTAAGTCCCAGTCAGAGGAATCAGATGATTTTGACGAATCAGCGCCAGAATCAGGAAAAAAAGCGCAGAGACAGCCGTGGGCAACAAAAACCAGCGCGGCGCATAATCACGTGCTGCTTTATTATTTGCCGCACGAATTGTGATGCGGTCTTTGGCAATATCTACTACCTCGACTTCCTGCGAGTCCGCATCTATGTCCAGCTTATCATAAATATCTTTGGGTAAAACAATCTTCTCAGACTTCATCCCTTCGGCTTTCCCTCTCCCTCAAGACCGTACGAAATTTCCAGTTGATAATTTCCAATCGGCGTTTCGTTTTTCAAAAGTTGATAGGCCAAGCGAAGCCGATTTCCAGCGAGCTCAAAAGCCTTGGTGTCAATCGTAATCTCCCCCAGATCCTCATGGGAAAATGATGTCAGCTGATTTTTGACAAAGCGCATGATGAATGCGTTCTCTCCCTCAAACTGGATTCGAGTTAACTCATTTTCATCAAACTTGAGCACCATCTTTTCACCCAGCGGATTCAAAAAGCTCAAATAAGTCTTCCCGTTACGTTCAGAGCGCTCGCAATCGTAATTTTCAGAAATGACCTCCGTCTGCCCATCAATTTCAATTTGATTAATAATTAATAATTTCATTCTCTCATTCTACACTATTTTCATTGAGAATTCAACGCAATTGCCTGTCAGAGCTTGATCGTTGCTTATTTTTCATCGTTGCTTAAAATGAGCGTTTTCTAATAAACTTCTTGTTTAGGGAATAACCTGTTATTCTATCTAAAATTTACTGTTATTTCAAACATGTTTTTGATAAGGCTGAAAATTCTACATTCTGTCCACTAAGCAAACTGTTCGTAATAAAGTTCTGAAAAATCCTTCCCAAATTGAAAGCCAAAAAATCGGCTTAACTTTGTTTGTTCCTCGAGTGGTTTGCCTTTTGACAGCCAAGCTTTTCCGTCATGATAGTAGCGCCAGTCCATGAGTGTAATGCCGCAGCGACGCTTTAGACCTTCAATAAAATCCATATAAGTCGGATAAACAGAATCAAGTGCTTCTGAAAGCATCGCTTTAGTCGGTAGAATTTCCGGATTGCGCAATAATTACTTTTTGTCTATTTGTTTTGTCATCATTTGCTCCCATTTTGCACAGAAGCAGGTTCGCTGTCCTTTAGCGCTTCCCACTTTTCATCTGTCTTTGCAGGAGCACCGCTAAGTTTTGCCTTCACGCGCTCAGCCACTTCATAAGGCACACCGGCATCTGCCACCATTTGCACAGTCGCTTCGCCCAATGCTTTCATATTTTTGAAAGTTGTGAGAATTTTCTGTTTCCGCTTGGGGCCAAGTCCCTCAATCCCGTCCAATTTCGAGGAGAATGTATTCTTCCCGCGGAGTTGGCGGTGGAAGGTAATGGCAAATCTGTGGACTTCGTCCTGAATACGCTGTAATAGAAAGAATTCTTGAGAACTTCGGCTCATCGGAACGACCTCCAGCGGATCACCGAACAAAAGCTCAGAAGTCTGGTGCTTATCGTCTTTCTGCATCCCAGCCACTGGAATATCCAGCCCAAGCTCCGCAAGAATCGCCTTTGCCGCATGAACCTGCCCCGCACCACCATCCATGGCAATCAAATCGGGCAGCACACCGCCTTCGCGAATCGCCCGTGAATAGCGGCGCGTAATCACCTCACGCATAGAAGCATAATCATCTGCCCCCTCAACGGTCTTAATCTTGTACTTACGATAATCTTTCTTAGAAGGCTTTCCGTCCACAAACACCACCATCGCGCTGACAGGCGAGGTTCCCATAATGTTGGAGTTATCAAAGCTCTCAATCCGAGTTGGCGTTGGAATCCCCAGCAATTCGCCCAGGTTTTCAATTGCGCCTTTGGTTTTTATCACATCTTTCTCAACCAAGTCAAACTTGAGCTGCAGCTGCTGCTGGGCGTTCTTATTGGCCATCAGTACAAGCTGTTTTTTCTCACCGCGCGAAGGCTGGAAAACTTTGGCTTCGCCGTTCACAAGCGCTGACACGGACTCAATGTCAATATCTTTAGGAATAAAAATCTCACCTGGCAGCAAGTGCTGCTGATCTTTGTAAAATTGCCCCACATAAGTCAAGAAATCTTCTTCAGGTTCATTGTAAAACGGGAAAAGATTGACATCCCGCTTAATCAGCTTCCCCTGGCGCATGAAAAACACCTGGACACACATCCAGCCCTTGTCCGCAGCATATCCGAAAATATCACGGTCCTTATTGTCCAGATTACGCACCCGCTGCTTCGTCCGCAAAACCCCAACCGCTTTGATAATGTCACGATATTCTGCCGCCTGCTCAAACTCCAAATTCTCGGCTGCCGCTTGCATCCGCTCTTGAAGCTTGTCCACGATTTCGTTGTCATCGGTGGTCAGAAACTTTGTCACCTGCTGCGTCATCTCCACATAAACCTGCGGATCCACGTGATTCACGACTGGACAAAGACACTGATGAATATGATAGTAAAAGCAAACCCGCGTCTCATGCAGACTGCACTTTCGAAAAGGAAAAATCCGGTCAATCAGATGCTTGATTTCCTGCGCCGCGCCAACATCCGGATAAGGTCCAAAATAATGCCCGCCATCTTTTTTGACATTGCGTGTAATTTCAACTCGCGGATACTTCTCGTTGGTAATTTTGATGAAAGGATAGGACTTGTCATCCTTCAGCATAATATTGAACTTGGGCTTGTACTCTTGAATCATGTTGATTTCAAGCAAGAGAGCCTCAATGTTGGAGCCCGTCACAATCCACTCAGTATCCGCAATCTCAGACACTAGCAATTCTGTCTTAGTGTCATGTGAACCGTGAAAATACGAGCGCACCCGGTTTTTCAGATTCTTTGCCTTACCGACATAAATAATCTGTCCATTTTTGTCCTTGTGCTGGTATACGCCTGGCGAATCCGGCAACAACTCAAGTTTATGTTTAATCGTTTCATTCATAATTGACATCATTATAACACAAACTGTTTCGTCTTTTTTTTAACAGTCTATTTCTTTTTTTAAAACATGATAAGATTATTTTTAAAAAATTAAAAAGTTTTTGACTTGTTCCAATAATTGTGTTACAATTATAAATAATTAAATAGAAAGTGAGAATAACTTATTATGTTAGCAAATTCTTTTTCAAAAAAAATACGTAATCACATTGGCGTAAACGGGCTTGTCTCCCTCATCGTCGGTCTTCTCATCCTCTTCTGGCCAGGAAGATCTGCATTCATCGCCACCATACTTATCGGCATTGCCTTTATCGTTATCGGACTCTTTTACATTATCACGAGCTTCACCGCTCAAGACGAGTCAGGCTGGGGACGTATCGGGCACCTACTCTTAGGCGTACTTTACATGGTTGCAGGCGTTTTCTGTATCATTGACCTTGCCTCTACCACCGCCTACCTCTTCCTCTTCGTCGGTATTTTCGTCGGGATCACTTGGATAATGGAAGGCTTCATCGGCTTCAGCACCATGAAATATACTCCTTCAAAAGGCTGGACCATTTTCTCATCTGTCCTAAGCATCATTGCGGGTCTCTTTCTCCTCTTCACGCCATTCCTAGGGGCTGCCTTCCTCTGGATACTCCTCGGGGTCGCCTTAGTCGTACTTGGCATCACAAAAATCATTCGTTACTTTACTTGGGGAAAATAGTTGCCTTTAAAGTCTAGAAGCAGCGAATAACTTAACATCACTGAAAACAAAAATCTTCCAAAAACCACATGGAAGATTTTATTTTACGTAAATTATGATCGCCAACATCAAAAATTGCTGCACTGCCTCAATTCGCTAGACACGTCGAGCTCTGAAGAAATCCTGCATCAGTCCCGCACATTCTGCCTCTAAAATCCCGGACTCAACTTGAACGCGATGATTCAGCCGCTTATCCTGCAGCACCTGATAAAGACTCTCGACCGCACCGAACTTAGGATTCGCCGCGCCATAATACACCTCAGCCAGTCGAGCCAGGCCAATTGCTCCCGCGCACATCAAACAGGGCTCAATCGTCACAAAAAGCGCACAATTATTTAAACGCCAATTCCCAAGCATACTATTCGCAGCCTCAATAGCAGAAATCTCTGCATGATGCGTGGCAATGCCATCCAGTTCCCGACGATTAAAACCGCGCCCGATAATCGTAAGCTCAGCCTCTGGTATTCGCTCCCAAAGTCCTGAATTTGCTTTCTCTCTCGGTATCAGTACAATCACACAGCCAATTGGCACTTCTTCATTCTCAGCTGCTTTCTGCGCTTCTATCAAAGCTTCGCGCATGAAAAATTCTTTCTCTTCCTGTGTGAAGGTCATAGCTGCCACTTCTTGTGCGGCTTTGCCAGCTCAACAACTACAGCCGAACCCGCCGCAGCTTGCGCTTCACTTTTCAACTCATTCAGATCAATAAACTGCGGCAGATGGCTCAAAACCAGCAATTTCACAGCAGCCTCACGTGCAATCCGACCAGCTTCTACACTTGACAAATGATTTGGCATGTCATGTTTGTCTTTCAAAAAATAAACATCTGCCAGAAGCAAATCAGCATTTTTTGCAAAATCGGCCAGTCCTGAAAAATAGCCTGTATCACCCGTATAGAGCAACACTTGACCCGTTCTACGCTCCACTATTCGCATGGCATAACAAGTCACCGGATGAATCGTCTTCAAAAAGGTGACATCGAACGGCCCGATTTTATTGGATTTCGCGACATCATATGCAATTCCTTCAGAAACCTTATCCATCGTTAATTTGCTGAACTCATATTTGTCCTCTGCGTGTCCATAAATCTTCAACATCATACCGTCCCAGCCATCCTGACCCAGCGGATAGAGCTGACGATACTGACGCAACACACCCAAATCCGCGATATGATCCTCATGATAATGACTGACCAGCACTGCATCCAGCTGCGTCGGCTGCAGTTCATGTTCCAACTCAGTCACCGCTCTGCTGCCGCAATCTAATAAAAGATTAAATCCGGACTCAGATTGCAGCAAGTATGAAGTTGTCCCGCCATCACGGGTCGGATAGCCGCCCCACACACCTAAAGCTGTTAATTTCATTTATCATACCTCATTCCTTGATTATTAGTAGTATCCAATTTTTTCCAGTTGCTTCTATATACAAATTATAGCAGATAATTTCAAATAAAGAATAAAAAAATGTCAGACTTCTGGAGCCTAACATTTGAAAATCAATTCGATTTTTTAATAAATTACTTAAGTAAGTCTTCCCAATTCAAATCAGCAAATTGATCTGCCAATGTGATTGTCTCAGCAGGCTCATTAAACTGCGCCGTATTCTGGTGATGATTATCACGTTTTGAACGTGGCTTACGCTCGCGTTTTTCGCCATCGTCACGAGATTTGCGCTCTGAATGAGCTGGTGCTTCTTCAAGCGCTTTGATTGACAATGAAATACGCTCTTCTTCTGGTTTCACATCAAGTACTTTGACCTTGACAGCTTGACCTGGCTTAAGAACATCTTTCGGATTTTCAACACGTTCCCAAGAAATCTGTGAAACGTGAACCAGTCCTTCAACACCTGGGAAAATTTCTACAAAAGCACCAAAGTCTGTCAAACGTTTTACAGTACCATCAACAACATCGCCTTTTTGCAGTTTTTCTTCAATTCCGTCCCAAGGTCCAGGCTGTGTTGCCTTAAGTGACAATGAGATACGACCAGAATCAGCATCTAAACTCAAGATCTTGACATTTACAACATCGCCGACAGATACTACGTCTGATGGTTTCTTGATGTGACCATGTGTCAATTCTGTGATATGAACAAGCCCGTCAACTCCGCCGAGATCAATAAATGCGCCGAATTGTGTCGTACGAGCGACTTTTCCTTCAAGGATATCGCCTACATTCAGGGCTGCAAAAACTTCTTTGCGTGCTTCGAGGTTTTCGGCTTCAACAACTACTCGACGGTTCAAAATGAAGCGCTGTTCAGCCGCATTGATTTCAATGATCTTTGCCTCGATCTCTTGCCCTTCAAATTTCTTAGTGTCACGAACAAAATAAGTGTCAATCAGCGAAGCTGGAATAAAACCGCGTACGCCTTTATACTCTACAGAAAGTCCGCCTTTGACAGCTTTGAGGACCTTAACTACAACGACATCGCCTTCAGAACCTTCAATTTCAGTCCAAGCTTTGCGAGCTGCAAGACGTTTCAGTGAGAGCAAGTAAACATTTGCACCTTCTGATTCTTTACCAACGATTTGCTTAATGACCATCAAATCAAGAACGTCACCAACCTTAACGAATGAGTTAATGTCTGCATCTTTCTCGTTAGTGATTTCACGAAGTGTCAGGATACCCTCAACGCCCGTACCGACGATAGAGACAGTAGCTTGGTCATTATCGACTGTAAGGATTTCTCCTTTCACTACATCTTTCACTTTAACGTCCTCGACGCTATTTAGCATTTGCTCAAATTCATTCATTAATGAAATTCCTCCTACTTCCCCGCGGGAAGCTACATATTTTTTTCGGCCAAAACCGTACTTGTTAATTTTGCCACAATCTGCTTGATTTGTCAAGGTTTAAGCACGCAACTATTTGATTCTTGACAAAAAACCAATTATGTTTATTAATAAAAACTAAGTTTAAATAAGTATAAAAGGAGATTATAATTAGTAACGCCTCATTTTACATAGGAATTAATGTCTCTTTTTTATTCTATTCCATAATTATTCCGAATGTAATCTTTTTGCATCAATCGCCCGATATTTACAACTGATTAAATTGCCTGCCCAGATTAATGGGGTATTTTTCTGGCTGTAATCCAATTGATGGCAAAGCGTCTATCGACGAGCAACTTAAAAAGGATTCTAAATTCTGAATCCCTTTTTAAACTAATCCTCCGTGACAACAAAAGCGTTGGGAATTGCTCTTTCTGACCCGTTTGACAGGTCATTGACAAGCGAATCATTATAATAGAGCTCAGAAGAGCCGCCGCCGTCTAGATTGGTCGCATTGACCGCACCAAGGTCATTCATAATTTCTTGTAACTGGTAAAGCGTCGCACCTGTAGAGCTTGTGGAGCGGCCCTCAATGACAACGAAGAAAATCCTGCCGTCTTCTGCTTGACCGATAGCTGTACGTGGCTGGTAACCACCAGTGTTTTCATTATCAACCTGATTTTCACCATTTACCACTAAGTAGGGGCCGAAGGAGATGGCATCATTTATTCCAGCAGCAATTGCTTCTTTATAAGTATAAGTTCCTAGCACTAGCTTGCCTTCAACTGACATGCCGATCATCTGATAACTCGTTTCTGCATCGCCGTAAAGAAGTTCACCGTCCATGATTGTCAGTGAATCCAGCGCCGAATTACTTGAAGAACTGCCTCGGCCGCCATGCCTGCTGAAATTGAAACCTGCGGCATTAATGGCTGCTGTAATGCTGTCGCTGCTTGAAACTACATTAGAGAGAAGACTTCCTGAGTCAGAAGCTGTTAAGGTATTCATAAGCTGGACAGTTGTTGGGTCTTTGATAGTCAATACATAGCCTTGATAGGTCGAGCCAGAAATCTTTTTTAATGAAGTATTGCTGGCTGATGTGGAAGTTGTGCTGGAAGTTGCTTTGATTGTGACTTTCGAGGCATCCGTATTTGTGGTGTTTGAGACTTCGTACTTTTCTAGGATATTATCAATTTCGCTCTCTGACATAAAAGCGGTCGCCAGCCACTTATGACTGGAAGTCGCCATGGCCGTCTGCACCCACAGGTCTCGCTGCTCGGAAAAAAGATTGGTGTGAAAGAAGAGCATAATAGCTGTGAAAACTGTTGCTATGGGGACTGTGAGAGAAATCAGCAGGCGTTTCAGCCATGTTCTTTTGCTCTGTATTTTTTCTTTTTCGAGTTGGGTCATATGTCATGGCCTCCTTCTTGGTCTGTTTTAATTTCTTGGACCGAAGTTTCCTCCGCCCATACCACCTGGGCCTCCTCCCATACCTTGCGTAGCGCCTTGACCGGCAGTAATTGATACAGCTGAGTTTGAAGCGACTGTGACTTGATAGTCGCTACCTGATTGAATCTGCGGGGTTGAGATGATCATATTTGAGATTGTGGCTGGGGCTGTGAATTCGCCGACACCGTCAATGATGATTTTGTCGCCTTGGGTCACTGCGCCTACCAAAACATAGGATTGGCTTTCTGTCTCTGGGAAGGCGTTATTGCTGCCGCCAGCAATCAGGGTCAGATTTGTTATCTGGCTGATGCTATCGCTGTCAATCGGTTCGTTGTCTGAACTGGAGTTTTCAATTGCCACGATGCTGCCGCCACTGATGTCAATGCTGCCGTTGGAGTCGATGCCGTCACCGCCTGAGACAAAGCTGACTGTGCCGCCGGATTGTTTGTAGTTTGGAGTCACTGTACTTGTGCTTTCTGAGCCGACAGAGGCATTGATGGCGTCATCACCAGAAGTGATGTAGAATTCTCCAGTCAGGATGTCAAAGGTCGTGGCCTGCATGCCTTCACCGTCTGCTTTGACATAGGATTTTCCGCCTGCCAGTGTGATCAGTGACTTTTCTGGGTCGCCATTGTCCTGATCTGACTTGACGCCTTTGTCTCCTGCTTCAATTACGGTTGTTCCGCCTTCGAATGTGACGGAGTCTTTGCCGATGAAAGCATCATTTACTGCGCTGACATAGACTGTGCCGTTGGTAATTTTCAGGTCGTCTTTTGTCTGTACACCGTGATTGCCGCTGCCTGTGACAACAAGTGTGCCGTCGCCGTTGAAGGTGAGGTCGCATTCAGCAGATATGGCGGCTTCTTCCGTGTTTGCACTGCTGTCTGAGACCAGATTGACTGAGTTCTCTACTGATGTGATTTTGACTTTGTCAGCCATGCTGCAGAGGATGACTGGGCCTGACGTGCTGGTTAGGTTGACGCCGTTCAAGATAATCTTGACTTCTGCGTCTTCTGGGGCTTCGACGATGATTTGCGCATTGCTGTTGCTGCCTGTGATGTAGTAGCTGCCAGCTGCAGTGATTTTGATGCTGCCGTCTGCTAGGTCGTAGGACTTGTCAGCTGTCGCTTTCTGGGAGTCGTCTCCACTTTTAACTGCGGTCGGCTTGGCCGCGATGGCTTCGTCTACTGAGCTGTAATTGCTTGCGGCCGTGCTGGATTCGGTTGTGCTCTTCTTTTCACTGGTGGCCACTACTTTGCTGTAACTCGAGTTTGTCTCTGTTTTTTTTCCAGCTGAGTTACTGGTGCAGCCAGCTAGAAGCAAGGCAGTCATTGTGAAGAATATGATTTTTGTTTTTTTATTTTTCATGCGGTCACCTCATTTATTCAACTGAGTTCGGCGCGCCAGGGACTAGTAAGCAGACTCTTAGCGCTTTAGCGCTTAGAGGTCGCTTTCCCCTCCACTGAGAGGGAAATTAGATAAATCTAGAACCTGCCTTTCAGGAAGAGCCTAGATTCCCTAAGCAGACTCTTAGCGCTTTAGCACTTAGAAGTCGCTTTCCCTCTCGGGGGGAATTTCTACGCATCTTATCGGGCGCGCCTCATATCTTTTATAGTACGTCGCTGTTTTGAGAGATTTTGCCTGATGAGACAGGCAGATTGCCGTTCTTAACGCGGATTTCATCTAGAAGTTTCTTTTCGTCTTGGAGATTTTTGAGCTTCACACGGTAGCGGAGTTCGTAGAGCGCGCCCATTTGGGTGGTCTTGACCGATTCGAGCTCCCATTCATATGAAAACTGGCTTAACAAATCGTTGAAGAGGTCCGGTGTGTCCATGTCCTCGGCGATGGTTATTTTCACACGTCTGTCGTCTGTCTGACCGATGCCTGAAAACCTGACATTTTCCAAAATGATAATAAAAATGGCCGTAACGATTGAGAAAACAATGGCGTATGCGAAATTGTCGGTGCCGGTCGCGAGTCCCACAGCCATTGCCCAGAAGACTGACAGGATTTCACGCGCGCCGCCTGCCACCGAGCGGAAGCGGATGATGCTGAAGGCGCCCATGACGGCGACGCCTGTGCCTAGGTTTCCGTTGACCATGAAGATGACCATCTGGACAAGGATGGGGAGGCTGGCCAGAGTCAGCAGGTAATTTCGGCTGGCAGTGTTGTGGTAGGAATGAATGATTGAGATGAGAAGGCCAATGGCGAGCGATACCACGGCGTTAAGGGCGACTGTCAGAATATCCACAGGAGTTCTCCTTTAATTGAGTTCAGCAGGCATGATGCTAGTAAGCAGACTCTTAGTGCTTCAGCGCTTAGAGGTCGCTTTCACTGTTTGGAAATTAGATGAATCTGGAACCTGCCTACTGGCAGAACCTAGAGTCCCTAAGCAGACTCTTAGTGCTTTAGCACTTAGAGGTCGCTTTCTCCGCCACTGCGGGGTAAATTTCTATGCTTCAAAATGGCCTGCTTCGCATCTTGACTTTAGGCTGATTTTTTATAAGTATTAAGGTAAAGCTGTTCAGGAAGCTGTTTTTTAGACAAATTCGGCAAGATGTAGCGTTTGAAAACCGTGGCAAATTTTGAGAAAGAAATCTTTTTTGCGTTGATCTCACACAAGGCATGGCTGAACCAAAGCGGGTAAGCGCCTAGCGCTTTGACTTCCATCAAAACATCAATTTCTGGTGCAACGCGCTGTCCTTGAGCGTTGGTCAAAACCAAGTTTTGCAGACGAAAGCGAATATTTTCGTCAAAAGTAATTCGAAAATCGCCAGTTTCCTTGTCGGCAAAGGCAGTGCGCTCGTAGGCCAGCAGCACTTTCGGTTCTAGGTCAAAACGACTGAAGAGATAAGAGATTTCCTTCTCTGTTTGGCTTTCCTTTTCGGTAAATGTTCTGTGAATCAAGTCCTGATGCTGAATCGCCATGCGTCGCTTGTAGACAATGCCGTTGATTTTCTTCTTGATCTCCAGAAAAACAGACTTTTCGGCACTGGCTGCCCCATAAGAACGAATACGGAACTTTTCCCTGTAACTCGGCTTTTCTAGGGCCGCTTTTATCAATGAATAAGCGTCATCGTCATAATACAGTGAAAGAATGGTATGTTGACCGTATTGGTCAGCACTCATGTATTTGTCCATCAGTTTCTGCAGTTGTTCTAATTGCTGATAGTTCAAGGCATATTTGATTTCTTTTCTTTGAAAGATGTTTGATAATTTCATGGTAACTCCTTTCTTTGATGATTCATTATAATTTCTTTAACTTATCAAAAACTTTCATGAAACTGATAATTTGCTTAAACTATCTGAATACTTATGAACAAAATTAAAAAACAGCAGACTTTCATCTACTGCCTTGATAGGATATTTTTTTATTAGAAGGCGCCGCCACCTCCGCCGCCTCCGCCGCCAGAAAAACCGCCGCCACTGCTGAAACCGCCACCACCAGTGTCAATATTAATATTTGAAGCCGAAGTAAACCCTTGCACAGTTGAATTAAGATTAGCACCAAATCCCATGTAGAAAGGATAATAAAAGCCGAAATTCGTGTTATTCAGGTTGCCGGACAACTGGATACCGTGCGTATTAATCAGCTTAATCACTTTATCGGCATAGCCGAACATCGTTGCAAATACCAGCAGTCTGTTCCATATTTTTATGCTCTCAAGCTTGTTATCATCCAAATGTGCAATTTCCCGCAGCATCCTCGCAAATGCATTCCATTGCAGCTGGGCTTGAGCTCCCTCTGCAGTGACGACGCCATCACGACTAAGACGCATGGAAATAGCAGAAAGGACAAAAGCCACTGGAAAGGCAATAGAAATCTCAGCAATTAACAAACTGTCAAAAAGAAATGAATGTGTTAAATAAGTTTTATTAACCGTTAAAATCAGCAGAACAATCGAAATTATTGGTAAAACATAAAGCATTAAACTATTGAAAAATAAGTGATTATTCTCGCGAGGCGTTAATTTGCGGAAGAAATTGGGCAACTTCTCCATCGCTATGTCCGATCTAACGGCACTCGCCAACTGCTTCACCTCTCGATCAAAATTAGATTTAACAGCTCGTCCAGCACTACGCTCAGCTTCTTTGCTGCTATAGTATGCTCCCATTTTGAAATCTTGAAAAGCCTCATCGAAATTAATCTGTTCACGATTCCCCATCACTAAAGCCAATGCCATTTCCTCTGAAGGCAACAATTCTTTACTTCCAGTCCACTTCAAAGTTTCACCATCAACACTCAAAGCGCCGCGATCAATCAAATCTGTGATTGTCGCCATCATCAGATTTTTAAAACTGATTGGCTCAGAATTTGCCGTGGGTGACAGCTCATCTGCATCGCATGAGTAGACATGACTGGCAACTAACAGTGGAGTTAGATCCTCCGGCACTTCATAAAGCCTGAGCTTATCATCCAAAGCAGTCTTCGGCGTGATTCGACGAACGAAACTGACAGCACGATAAATGAAGAAAATGATCAGCAGTCCTATCAAAATTGGTGCAACGAAGTAAACGGACAGATTAATGAGCGTTGAATCTTGGACAATACTGTCTGCTTTTTTGTTAAAATTTTTGAGGTAAGCTGTCTTATCAACGGAAGAAGGCGACCGCTTAGAAAATGACGTGAAGGCTTGGCTGTCCCAACGCGCAAGAATATTCAAATCTGATCTGGCAGGTATTTGATTAATCTTAAAAGTCCATGATTTTCCGGATTTGACAGCAGTCACTTTTTGATTAAGATAACCTAACTGCGGCTGAAGGCTTGTCTTGACATCTTCTGGAGCGGTAACAGTAAAACTGATGTTTTTTAGCGGAACATCCCAATCTGAGATCGGCACCCAATTCATCATGAAAATATCACTGTATGCCCAGAGCATGTTGGCGATTTGATAGGTCAGCGTCAAATTTACTTTATCGCCAGCAGAGCCGGCGTTGTAGATCTTGGTTACAATTGCATCGCTTTCATCTGCTGTCTCAACTCTAAGGTCTGCTGAGTTGACATTTTGTCCATTTACCGAAGCTGTCACATTCTGAAGCTGCGGGTTAAAGCCCTTAGGCACCTTGCCAGCTTTACCGAACGTGACACTTTGTCCGTTAAAACTACTGTCAAACTGATAGGTCAGATGCATGACATAAGTTGCCGTATTATCATCTTTTAACGTTAAATTACCTTGATAATTCGTAATGCGATAAGAAGGTCCATCTGGATTACTGGAATTCATGCCCATCCGAAGAAAAGTCAGTCCTCCGAAAAGCAATGCGAAAATTACGACAAAAGCTGTCGCTATTTTTACCCAAGTTTTACTTGTAAAAATATTCATGTCACTTCCTAATTTCGTACAAAGTTATCAGATCAGTTCTATTAAACGCCAAAATCAACTTTCGGAATAGCCTTTTCAGCTTCAGGCGTTTCAAAAAAGTCAGCTTCTTTGAATCCCATCATGCCGGCAATCAGGTTGGTCGGAAAGGTCTGCAGCTTGGTATTGTAATTGGCTGTGGCTGAGTTATACAACTGACGTGTGACTGAAATCTTGTCCTCAGTATTCGTTAATTCCGTCTGCAGCTGCATAAAGTTCGTATTGGCCTGAAGCTGTGGATAAGCCTCTGCCACTGCTAAGAGACGACCCAAAGCGCCCGATAACACATTGGACGCCTCCATGGCTTCTGACGGATTTGAAGCTCCCGCTACTTTGGCACGTGCCTCTGTAACAGCGTCAAAAGTTGTTTTTTCATGTGCTGCGTAGCCTTTAACCGTTTCCACCAGATTTGGAATAAGGTCATTTCGACGTTTCAACTGAACATCAATCTGCGCCCAAGCTTCTTTTGTCTGCATGCGGGATTTCACAAGACCGTTGTAAATACCTGCAACAATCAGCACCAGCACTACAATCACAGCAATAATAATGAGAATGGCAATCATAAAGTACTCCTTTTATTTGTTGGCTTATTTTATCACATTTTCTAGAAATAAAGCCAATTCTTAGTCTCGGTTAATGGCAGATTTAGCAGCTTCCCACTCTGCCTTTAGAAGGCCGTATTTCAAGTCGCTGCAGGGTTTTCCCATTATATCTTTGATGCCTCGACGCTCATCTTCTTTGATAAAACCTAGTTTTTGAGCAACTGCCTGACTTTGGAGATTGTAATCATAGCAGGAAATCACAATTTTACACAAATTGAGTTGTGTAAAAGCAATCTCAATCAAAGCCCGACCAGCTTCGGGTACAATACCCTTTCCCCAGTATTTTGGGTGCAAAACATAACCCATTTCTAAGATGTCATCTGCGTGCCTTTTGTTAAAATCTACAGAACCAATGACTTTGTTTTTACCCTTGAGTGTAATGCCATAACCAGATGGAAGATTTTGTTCTATCAGTCTCTCCTTGTACACACCATTAAGATAGTGAATCTCTTCATCAACACTTTGAACAGGTGGAAATCCTGCTGGATAACAGACCTCCTCTAAGCAAGCATATTTATACATATCAGCTGCATCTTCCAGAGTCCTTTGCCTCAGCAGCAAACGATCTGTTTCGACACATGGCAGTTCATTGTTTTTGAATTCTCCAAAAATTTTCATTTAAGTTCCTTCTCCTAATCGGGACATCATAACAAAGCAGTTTAGTGACCGCTCTCTCGGAAAACTAATGATTTAGAATGCTTTGGTAATTTTGATAATTTCGAGGACACTTTTTCTGTGAACCTGACGCTTTACGACCAGCATCTAGCAGGCATCGTACTTTTCAAAAAAACGCGCCGAAACGCGTCCTTATTAGGTTGTTTAAAATGATTGTTCTGTTGCAGTCACGGCAGCCTCTACAGCGGCTTTCTGGGAATCAACAAGTGCCGCGCGTGCCTCGATCTGTTTGATTGAAAGCCCAATTGCACGTGAAATTCCTGCATTGTCCATCATCGGTTCAAAGAAGGCTTTGAACTCAGCGAGTTTTTCTGCTGTCTTGAAGATTTTGCCGCTGTCTACAATAAACCGATCAAAGCTCATGTCACCGCTCAGCTTCTCTTCAAGCCAGCCCCAATTATCACGCATCCATTTCCATGCTGCATCTTGTGAAAAATCATGCTGCATCAAATAACGCCATGAAAATGCCACATCCTGCGGTTTAATGATGTCGGCATTCATCATATCCCCCAGGAGTTCGTCAACCGCCGCTTGGTCTTTGATATAGGAAGCCGCAGAGTTAAGTTCTCCTTTGAGTTCTTGAATACTCGTTTTGACATACAAATTCATATATTTCTGTACTAACTCTGGCGAGTTTGAAGCTGCTATCTCATTTCTCAGAACGATTGGACGGATATTTGCTGGAATGTTCGGAATATCTTCGGCTTGCACGGCGAAATATTTACGCGCTTCAGCCACTGCATCTGCAGATTTTGCATTGATCATGTTACTGAGCACGATTGAACGCAGCGCTTCATCTGATGAACTCTCTCCTTCTTTTTTCTCCCAGCCTAGTCGTTTGTACTGTTTGGCGAATACTTTCTCCGTCAGCTTATTGAAGGCTTTCTCTGCCACAGTGTCAGCGTCAATGAAAATTGAAATCTGTTTCAGAATATCACTCAGCGCACCGTTCACGATGTAGCTGTCTTCACCTGCAAATCTTGGCAAAAGTTTGATTAAAGCAGCAAAATCTATCACTCCACCTTTTGCTAGGAACTTCTGATCTTGTAAAATCTGGAATTTTTCAAGGTTTGATAATTTATCTAGATTTGCTAGAATGCTATCCAACAGTTCGCCATGATAATTGATAATGTAATGGGCTGCGTTGTCAGCGTTAAGCAACAAGGGTTTTCCGTCTTTGAGCTTAAAGTTCGGAACTTCTACCTCAGCTTCACCGAAAACATCTGGCAGCTCAGCATAATTTGCATCCAGCGGAATCTGCCAGAGTCGTTCTTTATCTTCGCCTTCTCCAATGAAGAACTGATGCTGCTTCAAGATCAGCTTTCCATCTTTCAATTCAGCATCCACAACTGGATAGCCAGGCTGATTGACCCAAGAATGCATGAAAGCAGCTACATCTTTACCTGAAACCTCGCTCAAAGATGCCCAAAGATCATCGCCAGTAGTATTTCCGTACTTATTTGTCTCAAAATAGAGATGCAGTCCAGCAGAAAAGTCCTTATCCCCCAACCACTTGCGCAGCATGACCATCAAGCGAGAGCCTTTGGCATAGACAATGGCAGGATCAAACAATGAATTGATTTCGTCTGGATGAGTCACTTCTACATGGACGGATTGAACACCATCTGTCGCGTCACGCTCAAGAGCCATCGCTGCTTCTTGTGTTGAGAAAGATTCCCAAATATTCCACTCCGGATGGATAGCATCAATGGCCACGTATTCCATATTGTTGGCAAAGGACTCGTTCAGCCACAGGTCATCCCACCATTTCATGGTTACCAAGTCGCCGAACCACTGATGTGCTAACTCGTGAGCAATGACTGTCGCCACGTACTGCTTGCTGGCCTCAGTCGCATTGTCAGGATCAACTAACATACATACTTCGCGATAAGTAATACAGCCCCAGTTCTCCATGGCGCCAGCAGAAAAATCGGGCAAAGCTACATGCCAGCTGTGCGGCAGCGGATATGGCGTTTTATAATAATCTTCATAGAAGTCGATGGACGCGATTGCAATTTCCAGAGGAAAATCGAGTGCTTCTGGCTTATGCGCCTTGGTTGAAAAAGTTCCGACCGTCACGCCAGTCTTAGTTTTACCATATTTGGCCTGCATATCTCCGAAGACAAAGGCCAGCAGATAGCTGGACATGCGGACTGTGCGCTGAAAAACGTGAATGCCTTCAATTTCCATCAATTCTGGCATATTGGCAATGATAATATCACCTGGCTCTTCATCAAACTTGACCGACAAGTCAAAAGTAGCCTTTGCTTCAGGCTCGTCAATACATGGGAAGGCTTGACGTGCGAAGTGGCTTTCAAACTGGGTGCCGATAAGCTGCTTTTTGACACCATCAACTTCATAATACGAAGGATAAATCCCCATCATGTTGTCAGTTAGCTTTGTCTCGTATTCAAATGAAATCGTTACCTGACCTTTTTGACCAACATTAACGATGATTTCTTCATTGTCTGGATTCTCAATGAAGTTAGTGTTCACACTAAAAACACGCACCTTTGAAAAATGCAGATCTTTCGCGTGAAAGCTGATATTCAGTTCTTTTGCCTCACCTGTTACTGCGGTCTTACCTTTGATGGTTTTCGTTTTCCGATCAATGTCTAAAAAAACTTTATAGTTTTCAGGGACAAAAGTGTCGAAGAGATGCTTTACTGCCATATTGTTCATCCTTTTTTTGTTATTTCGTATCATTATATCATACTACATAATGCCTGCTTTTAATTTTAACTATTTTGCTCTGAAATTAAGCAACTGTTGCCATGATTTTTTGTACCAGCTCCTCGCGTAAGTCCGGTCTTTCTTTATCCAAGTACTCTTTCACCCCTGAAATTCCATTGCCCAGTCGATAATCTCCATAGATAAAATGATTGCCGTCACGTGTGACCAATCCGCAGTCCAGCGCCTGCTGAATTAGCTCATGTTCTCTTGAAACACCTGTCTTATAGTAAATTGTCAGCTCTGCCGATGTGCCTTTGGGTGCAACCTTATTTTTGGTCACAACTGCCCGACAAACAGAACCCAACAACTCCTGCTGATTATTATCACGCTTTAGGATAGGGTGGTCTTCTGTCATCTCTACTCTGACCGAGGCATAAAATTGCAGGGCATCGTCTCCCGGATTGATAGTTTGTGTCCCATAAAGTGACGATTTTCTGCGCATCTGATTGATAAAAATCACAACTAAACCGCTGCTGGCAACCGCGCCAGAAATTCTTTTCAAGCCCTCGCTCATGAGCCTTTCCTGAATTTCGTCAGTATCCACCCTTCCCAGTGACTTGCCAATTTCCTGCTTGCTGATCAGAGTGGCGACAGAATCAATGACTAATAAATCGACTGCCCTTGACGCCGCAATAAGTTCAATCATTGCAAAAGCTTCTTCTGCAGATTGAGGATTCAATATGTACTGGTTTCTGTCAACTCCGTTCAGAATGGCCCATTTGTGGTCAAAGTGATGTTCCATGTCCATAAATAATGCTTTTCCTCCCAGTTTATTTACTTCGGCCATTCCCAAAAGGGCAAGCGTGGTTTTTCCAGACGAAGCAGTACCATAGAGTTCCACGATTCGTCCGCGCGGGTATCCACCTTTTAGCGCCACATCAAGCGTCAATGAACCGCTTGGAAGAATTCCTTTTGTATTTTCCTCATAAGTCTCAACTGACGCAACATCTGAACTGAACGCTTGCTTTAGGGCTTCGGTCAGCTCTAAAAAGCCTGTTTGTTTATCAGTATTCATTGTAATGTTCTCCCCTGTGTTTTGGTTCTATTATTTTGTAGTAAACGCGTAAATCATCCTCTTTTGTAATCGTCCAATCTCCCCAGTTTTCCTTGTCTTCGTTGAAGGAATGAACCAGGTATTTGTGATCTCCAAGTGAGGAAATATACTTGATGTAGCTGTCAGAATCTATCGTAAATGAGTAGATACCATCAGAAGTGAATCGACTGGCTCTAAAACCATAGGCAATGTCACCAGGCCGAAAAACAGGTTCCATCGAAACACCGTTAACTAGGATCGCATCGTCATAATTGTTCGGAATTGCTTCACTCGGCAACTCCACTGTCCCAGCAATGTTACTCATATTCTGATTATTCTCTGATAAATCATAGCCAGTTCCTGCTGCCGCCTCATAAACATAGTCTACATCGTAGTACTCTGTTTTCTCAACATAATCCGTCAAATGAATAATTGTTTCCGACTGCTTAAGCCGATACCGCGCCGCTCGCTCCTGCTCTGTCAGTAAATGCTTTGAGTAGCTGAGAACCGACCTTTGCCTGGAAGATGTCAGAATCTGCATGGTTTTGGTCGTTTCTTTAATGACAGAATTATTTCCGTCCAGTAAATCAGCACTTGAAACATTCAAAATATCAGCCAAGAGCTCAAGTTTATCCCCCTTAGGTTTGTATTTTCCCTTCAGCCACCATTGAATATTGGAAGTTGTCACGCCCATTTGCAGTGCCAACGAACGCTGCGTCAACTTCTGCTCTTTCAGCAGACTTTTCAGGTTTTCCGCAAAAATTTCATTCGTCGTTTCGTTTACCATGATAAAAGTTTAGCACAATAAAATTAAAATAGCAAGTGACTTGCTATTTTTTGAAAAATGTTTTATAATTCACTTACAAGAAAAATGAAAAAGCAATTGACGCACGAAAATTTGAAGCGCTTTATTGAAGACTTCAACCTGGATCAAGATAAGGATGGACGCCTTATTTTGGCAATTGATGTTAAATCCTTCTATAACTCTGCTTCTTGTATTATGCAGGCTAAGTTTGAAAATGAAGAGGCCGTCAGAAAGTACGGAGCTAAGGCAAAGACTTACAAATACGGGAAAAATGACAGGTACCATCCTTTGAAAGTCAAGTCTATCGTCATGAGTGACGGGCATCTGGTCATGTCTACATCTCCGCTGGCAAAAAAAATTTACGGCTTTAAAAACATTATGCGGCTGCCGGACAATCAGATCCCTAAAGAAAAAGATTTCATTATATGGAAGCCTCATATGGCACAATTCCTGTTTGAGTCTATGAAAGTTTTCAATATTTTTAAGCGTTTTGTAGCACCACTTGATATCCATGTCTACTCTTGTGACGAAGCCTTCCTTGACATCACGCAATACTGGCGGCGCTATGCTGAAAGTCCAGAAGCTTTCTGCAAAATGCTGCAGGAAATAGTCAAGGACGAACTGGGTTACTACATGAGCGCTGGTCTTTCTTACAATATGTCCATGGCCAAAATGTGTATGGATAATGAGGCCAAGTATAATGACGACGCTGAAGGACATCTATTCGCCAGATGGACCCCCGATGATGTCGTGGATAAGCTTTGGGAGGTTCCTTTGATAGATGTATGGAATATCGGCACCAATACTGTCAGAGACCTGAACAAGATGGGCATCACCACTATGGCCGAGCTGGCTCTGGCAAATCCTAAAGATATCCAGAGAAGCCTTAAATCTCGTGGGGTGGCAATTTATAAAAGAGCATGGGGTATTGACGAGGCCGTCATTTCGCGTAAAGGTGAGTACAAGCCTAAGATACGCGGAATCGGGCGCGGAATGACACTGCCTAGGCCTTATTTCAATTACAACGAGATAGAACTTGCCCTTTGTGAGCTGGCAGATTCTGTGGCTGGAATTTTAATTGATAATAAGGAACGCTCTGCCACGATTCACATCGGAATTGGCTATGAGGTGCACAGCGAGACTTCAAATGGACGTATGCATGTCGGAGGACAGATGAAGGTCACGGCTACGAATCTAATGGACGAAATTCACCATATCGTCACGTATCTTCTGGATCAAAAATACGATCACCGAATGAGGCCGCCAGTTCGAAGACTTGCCGTTCGTGCCTCAACACTCTGCAGCGCAAGTTACTTTCAGTATAACTTGATGGAATCGCCAGAAGCTTCTGATAAACGTGAAGCTTTTGATAAACTTATTATTGACTTGCAGAAATTCCCGGAGGGACGACAAAAGGTCTATCGCGTGAGTGCGTTAAATTACGCTTCAAACACTTTGAAAAGAGCTGGGGACATAGGAGGACATGCGGCATGACAAATCTTGAAAGATGGGCGGAAGGCTTTGAATCATTTGATGAAGTTGAGTCTGCTTTGACAAATTCTTTAAACTGGATAAAAGATGCTGAAGTTTGGGGGCCAATTGCCTCTATGAAAGATTACGGTGGATTCTTTATGCCTGAACTTGTTGACATGCACACAGATGACCGAAAGCGTCGCAACAACTGGTTTGAACCGCAGACTCGCACGGAACTGCCGAAAATCTACAAAGCCATCCATTCTTCTTGCTTCCAAAATTCAACGATCGAAGTTCAGCTAAAAGGACTGGATGAAAACGGCAGTGCTTTCGAATCCATAACCGGTGTCGTTGAAAGTGCGCAGGAAAAAAATGGACACGATTACATTAATATCAATGGCTTCTTTATTGATGTCGCGGACATACAACATGTTGAAATGCTGGAAGACAATAAGATATGAGACACCCATTTGAAACATAGAAATCTGGAGAGGCGAAATTTCTTGGGAAATTTTGTCTGGTTCTCAATGCTTCAGGCGTGCCGAACTTGATTAAACATGAAAAAACGATTGGAAATGAATTCCAATCGTCAGGCTAATCAGTTAAGCCATCGTCTTCCTCTTTCCGGCTAAAATGCGGTAAAGGCCGAGCAGCCAACTTATCAGCACTAAAACGAGACCGATGCTAAAGGCAAAATGAAGTCCTGTCAAAAATGCACCTGGCTCAGTCTTCAAATAACTGGTAACCTTATAACCTAAGGTACTTGACATTGACATATATAAGGCAATTGTCGCAAGTGATGTGCCAAGAACAAAGGCAAGGTTTCTCGCCAGCGAATTGACAGAACCTGCGATACCCAAATACTTGTGATCCACAGTTTCCATAATCAAGGCATTGTTAGGACTCTGGAAAGTCCCCATGGCAGCACCTTGAATCAGCATGGCTACAATAACCAGTAGGATGGATGAGTTTTTATCAATCATTATGTAGCAAATTTGTGCGATAACAATCATGCAAAGTCCGATAAAAGTTACTTTTTCCTTGTCAATCTGGTCGCTCAACCAGCCTGAAATCGGCGCAAAAATCAGCATCGCAATCGGATAGGCCATCATCATAAGACCTGCAGATCCAGGCGCAAAGCCGCGGTAATTCTGCAGATAAAAAGGCAGCAGAATACTTGAGAAAATGGCCACTGTGAAATTAAGAAGCGCCATTATCAGAGACTGTGTGAATATGCGTGACTTGAAGATATTCAAATCCAGCAGAGGCTTATCATTTTCACGGGCTTTTCGTTTTTCAAGAGCAACAAAGCCGATAAAGAAAGCAAGTGCCAGCACCACGCCAGCCAAAATCAGCGGATTTGTCCAGCCGACTGCTTGACCAGAATTTAAAGTCAGGAAGACCAGTACAATCACGGCCGTCATCAGTGTTCCACCTGTTAAATCAACATCCTTGATATTTCCATTAGATTTATCTTTAATCAATGCGCGATTTCCGAAGATCCAAGCAACAATGCCGATCGGGACGTTTATCCAGAAGATATAATTCCAGCTCAAGACCGACAGAATCAGTCCTCCCAGCGCAGGACCAGCAATAGAGCCGACAGAAACAAACATGGCATTCAGCGACAAGGCTCGTGCTCTTGAAGCAATCGGAAACATCTCGGCAATCAGCCCAAAACCTGTAGCCATCATCATAGAGGCGCCTATTGCTTGAATAACACGGGCGCTTAGAAGCATTGGCAAGCCTAATCCCATGTTCAAGCCAGCCAAAAACGAACCCAGAATAAAAACTGCCCAGCCGATTTTCATGATTTTAGACTTACCGACAAGATCACCTAATCGGCCGAAAATCAGAATAATGGCTGAAATAACAATAAGATAGACCGTAACGACCCATGTGATCTGCGAGGTGGTCACGTGAAGCTCTCGAGACATTGTAGGAAGCGCAATGTTGACGATCGAGCTGTCCAAAGTGGACATAAATGTGAATATGCCTATAGCGATTAAGGCTTTCGTTCTTTCTTGCAATAAATAACTCTTTTCTAAAATTGTGTAAAAAACGTGATGAATTTTCACCACATTTTCAGTATGTAATTGAGTTCAGCAGGCCTGAAGCTAGTAAGCAGACCGTTGCGGCTTCAGCCGCTTACGGGTCGCTCCCCCCCCTCTTTAGCGGGGGAAATTAGATGAATTTGGAATCTGCCTGAAGCAGAACTCAATTTCCCTAGATTTCTACACAGGGCTAAAGGCCTAGCAATTTCTAGAAGCTAAAGTTTCTGAAATTGTCTGCACCCTACGGGTGCTGCTGTCCATTCTCAGTATGGCGCGGGACGCGCCAAGTCGAATGGCACGCTTCAAAGTGGCGTGCTTCACATCTTGTTTACAGTAAATCTTCAAATTCATTGATAGTATCAGAAGTTCCGCCGCTAATCATCTCTATTTTTATTCCAGCGACGGCCCGTTCAACCAGCCCTTCAACATCTAGTCTGCTTTCATAATGTTCAGCGACTTCAAGTTTAGGATTGGTTTTCGGATTGGGCGGTGCAAAAATCGTGCAGCAGTCTTCAAAGGGCAGAATCGAAAGATTGAAAGTGTCAATCTTTTCAGCAATTTCAATGATTTCCAGCTTGTCCATCGTCACAACTGGACGAATAATCGGCGTGCAAGTTACTTCATTGATGACAGACATGGAACCGAGCGTTTGTGAGGCCACCTGTCCGAGCGATTCGCCATTGATGATGACCTTGCCGTCACGGAGTTCGCGAATTTTGTCCGCAATGCGCAGCATGAAACGGCGCGTCAAGGTCATTAAGTAAGTCTGCGGCGCTTTGTCTCGAATTTCTTCTTGTATTTCGGTAAAAGGAACTTCAATAAATTGGATATTTCCGCCAAATACCGTCAGTTTTCTAGTCAAATCCTTGGCTTTCTGCAAAGCACCTGGAGATGTATAAGGAGGCGATGCAAAATGTACTGCTTCGATTTCAACGCCTCGCTTTAGAGCCAAAAATCCTGCTACTGGAGAGTCAATTCCGCCTGAGAGCATAAGATGTCCGCGGCCGGAAGTACCAACTGGCAGACCGCCGGCACCTTTAATCGTCTCATAATTTAGGTAAATTGCTTCGGAACGAACTTCCACACGAAGAAGGATATCCGCCCCTTTCATCAGCACTTTTGCATAGTCAAAGTTGTCAAAAACCAAGTCACCCAGCGTCTGATTAAGCTCTAGGGAATCAAGCTCAAAACTGTGATTCGCCCGGTGTGCATTAATCTTAAAAGTCATGCCAGGATGATAAATCTCCTCGAACAGCTGCAGCACAGCACTTTTTAGTTCAGTCAAGTCTGCAGCGACACGAATTGACGGTGAAAAGCTTTGAATGCCGAAAACCTTTGACAAACGTTCTGCCACGATGTGGTAATCTGTGCCATGCAAGTAAACGTGCGCATGGTCTCTTGTTCCACTTATTTTTACTGCCGTCAAGTCTGACAGCACATCGCGGATGTCTTGAGCCAATCGATCGATAAATTGCTTGCGATTTTTGCCTTTTGTTGACAGCTCGCCGTATCTTACAAGTATTTCTGAATAGTCCATAGGCTAAATTATAACAAAAATATGATAGAATATAGGTCTAGATAATTTTAAAATTTTTGGAGAAGAAAATTGCCAGAACATACACAAGAATTAAACGACCAGGAAATCGTCCGCCGCGAGAAACTCGAAAAACTCCGCGAGATGGGCGTAGACCCTTTTGGTCATCGCTTTACTCGGACACACTTATCGCAGGAACTTCACTCTGCTTATGATGACAAGACAAAAGAAGAGCTTGAAGCACTTGATTTGACCAGCACAGTAGCCGGCCGCTTGATGACCAAACGCGGCAAGGGCAAAGTCGGCTTTGCACATTTACAGGATCGTGAAGGCCAAATTCAGATTTATGTCCGTAAAGACGAAGTTGGCGAGGAAAATTACCAGCTCTTCAAAATTGCTGATTTAGGTGATTTTCTGGGTGTTGAAGGCGAAATCATGAAGACCGACACTGGAGAGGTGACCATTAAGGCCAGCAAGCTGACTTTCCTGTCCAAAGCACTGCGCCCGCTGCCGGAGAAATGGCACGGTCTAACCGATACCGAAACGCGCTACCGCAAACGTTATTTGGATTTGATTTCCAATCGCGAGAGTTTTGAGCGCTTTCAGATGCGTTCAAGAATTATTTCTGAGATTCGCCGTTTTATGGACGGACGCGGTTTTCTGGAAGTCGAGACGCCAGTTCTTCACGCAGAAGCTGGCGGTGCAGCGGCACGCCCATTTTTCACACACTTTAATGCCTTAGACAAGGATATGGTGCTGCGTATTGCGCTTGAGCTCCACTTAAAACGATTGATTGTCGGCGGAATGGAGAAGGTTTATGAAATTGGACGCGTTTTCCGAAATGAAGGGGTGGACACGACGCACAACCCCGAATTTACCATGCTTGAAAGCTACGAAGCTTACGCTGACTTTAATGATGTGATGGACTTGACGGAAGGAATTTTCCAGCATGTGGCCAAAACGGTACTCGGCTCTGAAACTGTCGAATATGACGGCAAGGAAATTCAGGTCGGCGGAAAGTTTGCCCGTAAACATATGGTTGACTTGATTAAGGAGAATTCTGGCGTTGATTTCTGGCAGCCGATGACTTTTGAGGAGGCCGTGAAGATTGCCGAAGAACACAACATCAAGGTTGAGAAGCACTTTACAGTTGGCCACATCATCAATGAGTTCTTTGAAAAATATGTCGAAGAAACGCTGATTCAGCCGACTTTCGTTTATGGTCATCCTGTAGAAATTTCACCGCTGGCTAAAATGAATGAAGATGACCCGCGCTTTACAGACCGTTTCGAGCTTTTCATCAACGGCAAGGAGTTTGCCAATGCTTTTACTGAGCTGAATGATCCGATTGATCAGCTGGCACGTTTTGAGGCGCAAGCTGCTGCCAAGGATCTTGGCGACGACGAAGCTACTGGTGTGGATTATGATTATGTCGAAGCGCTAGAGCATGGGATGCCGCCGACTGGCGGGCTTGGTGTCGGAATCGACCGTCTGGTGATGCTCTTTACTGGAACTGCAAGTATTCGTGATGTGCTGCTCTTTCCAACTTTGCGTTGATCGTTTCACCTAGATGCTGAACCAAAGCCTTATGAGCCCTTCATGAAGTTAAATAATTCATTTGGATTTCGATAAAAATAGTTAAAAAACTTACCGTTTTGTAATCGGCAAGTTTTTTTCTTTTTGGAAATCATTTCCTTGTGCGTTTTAGTTTTTCATTGTGCTCTTTCTGTAGAGGCGAAGTTACACCTATAAGCTTATTTCCTGTCAATTATTTTTCTGGCGAAGCAGATTTTTTTGAAGACTTCTTTCTTCGCAGAGCTTCTGCTAGACCAAGAACTGCTCCACCTCCAGCAAGTAGAGACAAGTCAGTACTCTGTTCGCCCATTCTTGGCAATGTTGTCTTGATTGGCGTGCCTGTTCCTTGTCTAGGCCGATTGGTGTCTGAGGTGAAATCACTCAGACTGTCTGAACTGCTGTCGCTCTGAGAATCGGAAGTCGAGACACTGCTGCTCTCTGAATTACTGTCACTCTGAGAATCAGAATCTGATTCACTGTCGCTCTCTGAATTGCTGTCACTCTGAGAATCGGAAGTCGAGTCACTGCTGCTCTCTGAATCGCTGTCACTCTGAGAATCAGAATCTGATTCACTGCTGCTCTCTGAATCGCTGTCACTCTGAGAATCGGAGGTCGAATCACTTTCACTCAGAGAATTCGAAGCAGATTCACTGTCGCTTTCTGATTCGGAGATGCTGACAGAATTTGAGTCGTGTGTTGATTCTGAGTCGCTTTCTGATTCGGAGATGCTGACAGAATTTGAGTCATGCGTTGATTCTGAGCCGTTTTCTGATTCGGAGACACTGACGGAATTTGAGTCATGTGTTGATTCTGAGTCGCTTTCTGATTCGGACATGCTGACGGAATTTGAGTCGTGTGTTGATTCTGAGTCGCTTTCTGATTCGGAGATGCTGACAGAATTTGAGTCATGTGTTGATTCTGAGTCGCTTTCTGATTCGGAAACACTGACGGAATTTGAGTCATGTGTTGATTCTGAGTCGCTTTCTGACTCGGAGATGCTGGTTGATTCCGAATCATGGATCGATTCGGAAAGGCTCATAGACTCAGAAATGCTGGCGGAATCTGAATCGTGAGTGGATTCGGAAAGACTGCTGGAGCCCGAAGTACTCGCGGATTCTGAATCGTGGGTCGATTCGGAAAGACTGCCGGAGCCTGAAGTGCTCGCGGAATCTGAATCATGAGTTGATTCAGAGACACTGGCCGATTCGGAAGTGCTCAATGATTCCGAATCATGAATCGACTCGGATATGCTCTCTGACAGCGAAAGGCTTTCAGATTGAGAGTCTTGAGTGGACTCGGAAGTGCTCGCAGATTCTGAAACACTCTCTGAAACTGAGTTGTAATGTGATTCTGAGTTGCTGCCGGATTCTGAAATGCTGCCGGATTCTGAATCATGGGATGATTCGGAGCCGCTTTCTGAAATGGAGTTGCTCAGTGATTCAGAGTCATGACTGGATTCGGAAAGACTTGCGGATTCGGAGGCACTCGCGGATTCCGAATCATGAATCGACTCGGAAATGCTCTGAGATTCAGAGATGCTTTCGGAATCTGAACCATAATTTGATTCGGAGCCGCTGCCTGAAAGGGAATCACTCGCGGATTCCGAATCATGAACGGATTCGGAGTCGCTTGCGGATAATGAAGTGCTCGCAGATTCTGAATCATGAATCGACTCGGAAATGCTGTCCGATGTTGAGGTGCTCGCAGATTCTGAATCATGAGCAGATTCTGAAAAGCTGTTTGATAGGGAGCTGCTTGATGAGTCTGAATCATGTGTTGACTCTGAGCTGCTCTCTGATGATGAAATGCTTTGCGACTCTGAGTCATGAATCGACTCGGAGGCATTTCCAGAGTCAGAATCGTGAATGGATTCGGACACACTGTCAGACAATGACGTACTCGCAGATTCTGAGTCATGGATTGATTCGGAGGCACTTTCTGACAAGGAAGAATTCTCGGATTCTGAATCATGAATGGATTCGGAAACACTTTCTGAAGCTGAGATACTGTTTGACTCAGAATCATGTGCTGATTCTGAAATACTCGTGGATTCTGAAGTGCTTTCCGACTCGGAATGATGCCCTGACTCGGAATTGCCTTCTGATTCGGAAATACTCATAGAGTTTGAATCATGAACTGAATCGGAACTGCTTCCGGAATCAGAGGCATGCTCAGACTCAGAATTTTGGATTGATTCGGAGTTGCTTTCGGACACAGACTGGCTTTCCGATTCCGAATCATGAGCGGATTCAGAGACGCTTTCTGATTCTGAAGTGCTCAATGATTCTGAATCATAAATCGATTCAGAAATACTTTGAGATTCGGACTCACTGGCGGACCCGGAGTCGTGAATAGAATCTGAGCCGCTTTGGGACGCTGAGTCGCTATTAGATTCCGAATCTTGCGTAGATTCAGACACACTGTGCGATAAAGAGCTGCTTTCTGATTCGGAATCGTGAGTGGATTCGGAAAGACGGTGAGATTCTGATTCACTGGCGGATTCGGAATCGTGAGTGGATTCGGAAAGGCTGTGAGATTCGGATTCGCTGGCGGATTCGGAATCGTGAGTGGATTCGGAAAGGCTGTGAGATTCGGATTCGCTGGCGGATTCGGAATCGTGAGTGGATTCGGAAAGGCTGTGAGATTCAGATTCACTGGCGGATTCGGAATCATGAGTGGATTCGGAAAGGCTGTGAGATTCAGATTCTCTGGCGGATTCGGAATCA
>JAITVN010000095.1 GCA_031285775.1 Streptococcaceae bacterium
ACGCTGATTGGCGAGTCGCATCTGGAGTTTTTCGGCAGTCGGCGTGAGATTGCCCGCGGAAAAATGGGTATCACGGCAGGCATGCTGCGTCGCAGTCCGCTGATTGCACCAGCTGACCCGATTATCAACGAATTTATTCCTGAAGGCCAGAATATTATCAGATTCGGCACAGACAAGGACGAGCTTTATCTGACGAAGCTCACGGAGCGGAGCGATAATCTGACCTTTGAGACGATTTTTTTGGATAAGGCCATCACAATCCCTGTGCCTGGAAAATTTAACGCTACAAATGCCATGCTGGCCGCCTATGTCGGCAAGCTGGAGAATGTTCCCGAGGATGAGATACACAAGGCTTTAGCAGAAGTTAAACTGACAAAAAACCGCACGCAGTGGCTCAAAGCGGCTAATGGCGCGGATATCTTATCTGACGTTTACAACGCCAACCCGACCGCTATGAAACTAATTTTGGAGACTTTTCAGGCCATCCCCGCTAATCCAAATGGCCATAAAATCGTAGTGCTGGCTGACCTGCTCGAATTGGGCCCTGAGGCGCCTGCCATGCACGCGAGTGTGGCAGAGGTGATGGATATGCAGAAGCTTGATGGGGTCTATCTCTATGGCCCCCTGATGCAGAATCTGGCCGATGTGATTCCGGCGGCTCATTATTTCACTGATTTCGCCCAGCTGCAGTCAGCGTTAAATGCTGAGATTCAGACGGAAGATCAGGTTCTCTTAAAAGGCTCCAATGGTATGGGCTTGGCAGGCATTGTCAATGCTCTAACTAGTGAATAATTTGATAAATTTTAGCAGATAAAAGATCGGACAGTTCCGCGCGCTACTTCCAAAGTGTGCTTGAATGTTCGTTTTTTTGTATTAAAACCTTTATTGTTCAAAATTAATAAAAACGTATAAATAATACTGCTGAAATAAAGTAAAAAGCAAAGTTGATAACTAATCATTGCTAGACAAGGTGTACAGATTCATAGACTGACGAGCGTCCAATCAATAAAATTAAAAAATTAATTCTAAAAAAGTTACATTTTTATTGACTTTAATAAATAAATATGTATAATTGTGAACATAACTCAATTTTCTGAATGTTTTGAATCCTAAAATAAAACGAGTTTCGGTGCAAGGGGGAAAACAAGCGCCACACATCTTATGGAGGACGGTTTATGAAAAACTGGAAAAAATTAACACTCACGACTGCAGCTGCATTGGCAGCCTTCTCATTAGCAGCTTGTTCTTCGTCAGGCGACAAGGGAGCTGGTTCAAGCACGCGAAATCCTAAATTCGCAATTCCTGCTGATATCAACACGATTGACCAATCGTTGGCGACCGATCAGTACTCAAATACTGTTATTGGCAACACTGGAGAAGGCCTAACACGTGTTTCTAAAGACGGTAAAGCAAAGCCTGCCGCCGCTGAGACCATTGATGTTTCAAGTGACGGCTTGACTTACACGATTACCCTGCGTGATGGCTTGAAATGGTCAAACGGAGACGATCTGACAGCGAAAGACTTTGTATTCTCATGGCAGCGCGGCGTTGACCCGGCAACAGCATCAGAATATGCTTACTTGATGACCAACCTGAAAAATGCTCAGGCCATCATGGATGGAAAAATGGACAAGTCAGCGCTTGGTGTTAAAGCCGAGTCTGATACAAAACTCGTAGTAACACTTGAGGCGCCGACGCCTTACCTGAAGTTCCTCTTCTCGCAAGCTATTTTCTTCCCAGAAAACCAGGCCGTTGTTGAGAAATACGGAAAGCAGTACGGCACCAGCTCAGACAAGATGGTCTATAACGGCCCTTACAAATTTGGCTCAGACAACGGTTGGAACGGATCAAATAAGGAGTTTACCATTGTCAAAAACGACCAGTATTGGGACAAGAGCAAGGTAAAGAGTAAGGCGATTGATATTCAGGTTATTTCTGACGGTCAGACCGCAGCTGAGCTCTTTAAACAGAATAAAATTGACCTGGCCTTTCTGAATACGCCAGATCTGGTCAAGGCATACAAGGGAAATAAAAACTTTACGACCTTCCATCAGGCGCGTACAGACTACCTGGAGTATGCTCAGGACGGCTCCGTGCCTGCATTGCAGAATGAAAAAATTCGTTTGGCGCTGAATTTGGCAACCAACCGTCAGGGGGCTATTGACGTGGCAGCACCTGGCTCTACAGTGGCGACTTCCTTCTCGCCAGTTGGTTTGAGCAAGACAGCAGACGGCCAAGATTTTGCTGAATTTGCGAAGCAGGGTTACAGCTATGATGCTGCTAAAGCAAAGGATGCCTGGACAGCAGGTCTCAAGGAACTCGGCACTGACAAAGTAACGCTTGCACTTACGGCGGCCAGCGACTTGCCGATTTCAAAAGCCACAGCAGAATACCTCAAACAGAACTGGGAGAAAAACTTGCCAGGTCTGACAGTTGACCTGAAATTGGTACCTTTCAAGCAGCGACTGGAAGATGCGAAAAATAAGAACTTCCAGATTGTTCTGTCCGGCTGGGGTGGTGACTATGCTGAGCCTACCACATTCCTGAATATGTTTATTACTGGCAATTCATACAATTACGGTCAGTTCTCTTCCAAAGAGTATGATGCAGCTTATGAAAAGGCTTCTACCCTGCCTGATGTGACAGATCCAAAGGCACTTGACGCAGATTATAAAGCCTGTGAAACAGCGCTCTTCGAGGGCTCATACATCAATCCGATTGATTTCCAAGCATCTCCAGTCTTGCTGAATACTAAGCTGAAAGGCTTTGATTTCCACTCAACTGGCTTGAATTATGATTTCAAAACTGTGCAGTGGAAGTAATCAGCCACTTGAACGAAAGTGAAGTGTAGCCTTTTAAAAAATGAAACAGTTTTCCTTAAATTCTAGATATTTTAAGGTTGGCTGTTTTTTTCATTCCATAAAGGAATAACATTTGTAGTTTTTTTCGTAATATGCTATAATTCAGTAGTTATTTTAATAAAGGAGAAAAAAATGTCAAATACAGACAATACCATTTCTACAAATGAAGTTGAAGTAGACAAATTTGATGATCATGGTGAAGAAACTCTAAAAATCAGCGCATTGTTGGCCGAACTTATTGGTACATTCCTTCTTGTCGGCGCTGTTATCAAGCTCTCAGGCTTGCCAACTGTCGGAAATCTTTCGGTTGCATTTGCGCTTGTCCTCATAGTTTTGATTTTCGGACCGATGTCAGGTGCTCACGTGAACCCTGCGATCACACTCGCTTTGGCAATCAACAAGAAAGTGAGCTGGGTAAAGGCTTTGGCCTACATTATTGCTCAGTTACTTGGTGCAGCTTTGGCTCTGGGGCTTTTCTACTCGATGTGGAAGGCAGGTTTGCCACAGGCAATCTTTAATTATGCTGCTAACTATTCAAAATCCTCAGGCACAACAAACCCAATTAAAAGTGTGAGTGCGGTCGCCGACTTTGTGAAACAGCAGAACATGACCGTTTCAGGCTTTGCAGACCAAATCGGACTAGGTTTCATCAATGTGACAGTTGCTAAAGGCACTGAATGGATGACCTTCGCATTTGAAGTACTGGGCGCAGCAATTTTCGGCTTGGGTGTTGGACATGCAGTCTTTGCTGAGGACAAACCAATGTGGGAGACAGGCTTCTCAGTTGGTTTCGGCCTTTTTGCAGGTCTTGGCATTGCTGGTTCAACGGCTGTTCTTAACCCAGCTGTCGCATTGGCCATTGGCGCCTTTGAGACAAAAGGAAGTTTAATTTGGCCTGGTTATGTGATTTATATTATTGGTACCTGCCTTGGTATGTATATTGGTATCACAGCTTATCGCTTCCTTCGCGAAAAAGCACTTGCAAAATAATGTGATCAGAAAAGCGCTGCGGCGCTTTTTTTAGTCGTCATTTTCTATATGGAAAGCAGAACTGGTGTTGAAGCAGGATTTTTGGAATTTTGGTATAATCAGGTATGAGTTTATTTCTAGATACAGTAAAAATCGAAGTGAGAGCTGGCAAGGGCGGCGATGGTGCCGTGGCTTTTCGGCATGAGAAATATGTTCCGGATGGCGGACCAGCAGGCGGCGACGGCGGACGCGGCGGCAGTATTTATCTGCTTGTTGACGGAGGCTTGAACACATTGATGGATTTCAGATACCATCGTATCTGGAAGGGGAATCCCGGCGAAAAAGGGATGAATAAAGGGATGCACGGTCGCGGCGCAGAAGATATTTATCTGAAAGTACCAGAGGGAACCACCGTGAAAGATGCTGAGACGGGTGAAGTACTGGCAGATTTGCGGCAGAATGGTGAAACGTTCATGGCGGCTAAAGGCGGACGCGGCGGGCGAGGGAATATTCGATTCGCAACGCACAATAATCCTGCGCCAGAGGTGGCTGAAAACGGAGAGCCTGGCGAAGATAAGACTTTACTGCTGGAGCTTCGCGTACTGGCAGATGTCGGTTTGATCGGCTTCCCAAGCGTCGGGAAATCGACTTTGTTGTCGGTTATCTCAAATGCTCGGCCGAAAATTGGGGCTTATCATTTTACCACTATCACGCCTAACATTGGGATGGTACGCGTGGGTTACGGCGCGAGTTTCGTGGTGGCGGATATGCCTGGGCTGATTGAAGGCGCGCATGCTGGAGCGGGACTCGGGATTGAGTTTTTGCGCCATATTGAGCGGACGCGTGTTCTCTTGCATGTGATTGATATGAGTGCTGCAGACGGGCGCGATCCTTGGGAGGACTATCTGACGATTAATCAGGAGCTGGAGAGTTATAATCTGCGCCTGATGGAGCGGCCGCAGATTATTGTGGCCAATAAGATGGATCAGCCCGAGGCTGCGGATCATTTGCAGGAATTTAAGCAGAAGCTGATTGAAAAATTCGGCGAGTTCTCTGATGATCTGCCGCAGATTTTTGAGATTTCGGCTTTGACGAAAAAAGGCTTGACAGGCTTGCTGAATGCGACGGCTGACTTGCTTGAGACGACGCCAGAGTTTCCGCTCTATGATGAAGATGAAGCAGGGGCAGACGCTGTGGCCTACTACGGCTTTGATGAGAATGACGGGAAGAAGCTTGAGTTCACCGTTTACAAGGAAAATGACTCAACTTGGATTCTGGGCGGCGAGAAGTTGAAACGTCTGTTTATGATGACGAATTTTGATCACGATGAGTCGGTCATGAAGTTTGCGAGACAGTTGCGCTCCCTAGGCGTAGATGAGGAGTTACGCTCTCGCGGCGCTAGAGACGGCGATACGGTGCGTATTGAGAAGTTTGAGTTTGAGTTTGTTGATTAAGCTTTAGAAAGCCGTCCGCCTCGAAATGTACTCAAAATAATGGCAAATGACAAGCTTTTATGGCAGTATGGCTGAAGCTTTATTAAAATAGCAGCAGCCTGCTTGACTCAGTTCTTTATAAAAAATGACGAGGTAAGGATGAAAATCATTTCAAATCGTGATGAAGACGGAAATTTTATTGGTGCAGCAGATGCCTGGACGGAAGAAAAAATTGAGGCGCTGTTGAAAAAATACAACCCTAATGGCAAGCTCTGGTATTCATCGAAAAACACAGCAGGAAAAGAAGAAGCTGTAAGGCAAGGAAAAGATTGAATTTGACAGAAAAAAGTTCAGAATTTATTTTAAAAAATCCAAGTGATGCACCGCTCCTCTTTGGAGCGGAAGATAAATATCTCAAGTTTCTTGAATCAGCGTTAAATGTTATCATTAATTTTCGCGGCGAGACGGTGCAGATTATTGGAGAGCAGTCCGAGGAGGCGAGGCATGTGCTTGAAGCATTGCTGGTTCTGATAAATCGCGGATTGCCCATTCATACGCCTGAAGTGGCAATGGCTGTGAAAATGGTACTTGAAGGAGAATTGGCTAATTTCACGGCCTTGTATGAGGTCATGCTGACCAAAGATAATGACGGCAAGGCCATTCGAGTGAAAAACCTGGGTCAAAAGACTTATGTGGAAAGCGTTAAAACGCATGACATCGTCTTCGGTATTGGCCCCGCGGGAACGGGAAAAACCTTTCTTGCTGTAGTAATGGCAGTACAGGCCATGCGCAATGGTGCAGTGAAACGCATTATCCTGACGCGTCCAGCAGTTGAAGCCGGCGAAAATCTCGGTTTTCTCCCTGGTGATTTGCAGGAAAAAGTAGACCCTTACCTGCGCCCGATATATGATGCGCTTTACCAAATTCTAGGAAAAACGGGAACTGAACGTCTGATGGAGCGTGGCATTATTGAAATTGCACCACTGGCATATATGCGTGGACGCACTTTAGATGATGCCTTTGTCATTCTGGATGAAGCTCAAAATACCACGGTCATGCAGATGAAGATGTTTCTGACGCGTCTCGGCTTTGGTTCTAAGATGATTGTCAACGGTGATATTTCACAGATTGATTTACCCAGAAATGCAAAATCTGGACTGATTGATGCTCGAGAGAAATTGTCTCGGCTCAGAGACATTGATTTTGTTTACTTTTCAGCTCGTGATGTGGTTCGGCATCCAGTTGTAGCAGATATTATCAGAGCTTACGAAGAGGCGGACGAAGATACCAGACCTTCGAGGGTTTAGTTTGTCTATTAGAGAGCAGTTGTTTTCAAGGAGCTAGCTATTCCTCATAGCTTATAGCTTCAGACAATCGTTACAAGTTTTCAAATGACTTTGGATTACAGAAAGTGGGTAATATGTACATTGAGATAAAAGATGAAAGCGGCAAAGTGAGTTCAGAAATCATTAAGCAGACGAAAGAGCTGTTGGCTTTTGCGGCGGATTATCTTAAATTGCCCAAATCCAAAGAGATGTCGGTTACTTTTGTTGAAAACTCTCGTTCGCAAGAGATTAATAAGGCCTACCGCAATACTGATGCACCCACAGATGTGATTTCACTTGAATACAAACCTGATGACGATATTTTTTTTGACGAGGAAGACGATCTGCCTGAAGAACTCTTAGAAGAAATGGATCCATTCATAGGTGATCTTTACATCAATATTGATCGTGCCGCAGAGCAGGCAAGAGACTATGGCCACTCGCTTGAGAGAGAGTATGGCTGGCTCTGCGTACACGGTTTTTTGCATATTAATGGCTATGATCATTATACGCCTGAGGATGAAGCGAAAATGTTCGGACTTCAAGAGGAGATACTGACTGCTTATGGCCTCAATAGATAACCATGAAAAACTTCAGGAGCCCAATGCTGCTGAAGAGACACGCAACCTTCAATTTTCCCCTGACGATGTCAAAGTATATGAAAAAGGCGATTATAACACAGCCAAGGGTCAAAGAGATGAGCGTCTGCGTTGGAAGAATGCGAATTTTTATACGAGTCTGCAATTTGCAGTAACTGGAATTATCACTGCAATTAAAGAAGAAAGCAATATGCGAAAGCATATGCTTGTGTCAGTCATTGTGATAGCTGCTGGCTTGATTTTACAAATTGGCCGTCTAGACTGGCTCATGATTTTCCTAGCTCTGTTCCTTGTGATTGCAATGGAACTCGTCAATTCAGCGATTGAAAATGTAGTAGACTTAGCGGCGGATTATAATTTTCACATGCGGGCAAAGCGTGCCAAAGATATGGCAGCTGGAGCAGTGCTTATCATCAGTGTATTTGCGGTAGTGGTAGGGCTTTTTGTGTTTTTGCCGCGGATTTGGAGTTTGATTTTTGGTTAATAAAAAGAGAAAATCAATCATTATTAGTGTCGTAGCTCTGATAGTCATTCTAGCAGGGATATTTGTGCTGGTTATGATTAATTCTGGCAGCCGTCCTTCAAAAAAAGTCGTAAAGTCTTCATCTATAAAGATCCTCTCAAAGTCTTCTAGTTCTTCAATTTCTTCTAGTTCATCTTCAGAGCGACCAATTGATAGCGCTGATTATACGCTTTCAATGGGGGAGCGTTTAGCAAGCCAGCCTCTGGAAGTTATTGGACAAATTTCGATTCCTGACTTAAAAATTAATTTACCAATTTTTAGAGACGCTGGGGATACACAGATTCTATATGGCGCTGGCACAGTTGGTGACAATTCGACAATTGGTGTTGGAAATATTTCGTTAGCTTCACATCATGTCTTTTATATTGCTGGGGCTGAAAGTTATCTCTTCAGCCCGCTGACTGCAGCACGAACAGGAATGCTGATCTTTCTGACGGACAAAACGTATGTTTATGAGTACAAAATTGACAATCTGTTTGTCGTTCCTGACACTGATTTAAGTGTGCTGGATCCAGTCGGGGACAACAGTGTGGTGACTCTGATCTATTGTGTTAACTTTACTGGTCCTGATCGAGCGATCGTGCGGGGGACATTAGTATCGAAAAAAGCATTTGTGGAGAGTGACAAGACAGTTCAAGATTATTTTACGGGACCTTTTAATCAAATCCCAGCAAATCAGGTAGGAGGACTTGGATGATAGCCTATGAAGACGAATTTATTGCCATCGTCAAGGAAAATCAAGCTTTGATGGAACTGCTGGACGAAGTGTCCATTTTAAATTTTCCGATGTTTGTCTTTTTTGGAGAAAACAGAACTCAGGTTGAAAAGTCGACTCTTACTCACTGATACTTATTGCTTTCGTTGCGAACGACATCGCCTTCTGCAGCTCTGATTGTTGCTTTGATTAATTCATCGGCAAAGTGAAAAGCTCTTGATTTCCTGTGCACCTGCGTCTTTTAGAATCTTCACAGCACGTTGTAAGGTCGCACCAGTCGTGTAAATATCATCAATCAGCAGCACTTTCTGCGGTATTATTACACCCTCGACAAGCTTGAAGGTGTTTTTTCCAGCAAGACGTTCTTCGCGGTTGAGGGAGCTTTGCTTAACCGTATCATTCTTGGCAAGCAGATTCTGAAAAGGGATTGCGGCAGCGTCAAGAAAAGCAGTGATTTGGTTGAAGCCTCTTTCCTGCAGTCGTTTTTCAGAAATAGGAATCGGCACAATTGTAAAACCTTTGTTTTGCTTTTGAGCTCTGAAATAAGGTGCGAAAACATGACGGAGATGATAGTCACCCATAAATTTGTAATTTGAAAAAAACTCTTTCATGGCAGAGTTGTATTGAAAAATGGCTTGGTGGTTTACTGATACACCCAGCTTTTCCCAGTCCTTGCAGTTTTGACAGATGTCGTTCGTCCCCTCTTTCCAGCAAAGTGGGCAATGATTTTCGGAAATTTTGTAAAAATTCTTTTGACAGGTGTCACAAATCTGATTTTTTTGATAAGATAGCAAAAAGAGCTCGTAAAACTTAAGTTGAAGTGAAATTTGACGATGACAGAGTATACAATTCATATTATTCCTTTGTTTTTATTAAAGCCACCGAGAGTGTTCATTTTTTTGATCTCTTTTATGGCGCGGATCATATCCTTGCTCTTTCCTTCATGGAAAAAATAGACCAGACCAGTCGGACGTTCTGGACTTCGTCCGGCGCGCCCAGCAATTTGGACTAGAGCGGAGCTGGTAAAGTTGAAATGTCCAGCATTATAGACGAAGACATCAACCTTAGGGAATGTGACACCGCGCTCTAAGATTGTTGTGGTAACAAGGATGGTTAGTTCCTGCGAGCGAAATTGGCTGACAATGTCCAGCCGATTTTCAGTAGTTGATGCAACAAAACCTACGCTCTCGTCGGGGTATTCTTTCTGCAAGTTTTCTGCAAAGCTTTGGCCGAATTCAATTTCTGGAGCAAAAATCAACAATGGAAAGCCGCTTTGTCGCTGTTTACGGAAGAAGTTTTTGAACTTTTTCTGCCAGAGCATTTTGGGGACGACGAGCGGATTGCCGTGAAATCTCCGAGCCAGGGCAACTTTTTTAAGCCCGCCGCTTTTTACTTGTTTGTCCAGATTTTCGGTAGAGGTGGCAGTCAGGTATATCAGTGTGGAATCTGGCTTACGGGAGCGTTTTGTTGCGAAATAAAGCATGTCATTATCTCGAAAAGGAAATGCGTCAACCTCATCAATGATCAGCAGACTGAAGGCTTCTCGAAAACGCAGCAGCTGATGTGTCGTCGCGATGACCAGAGCTGTGCGGAAATATGGCTCGCCTTCACCATGAAGCAGTGCAATCGGAAGATTGAAATCACGGGTCATTCTGATATGCAGTTCTATACAGACGTCAATGCGCGGCGTTGCGATACCTACCATCCCGCCTTGCAAAAGCGCTTCGTGCACTGCATGGTACATCATTTCAGTTTTTCCAGCGCCTGTTACCGCGTGAACCAGGATTTGTTCCCGCTTTTGAACAGCGATCACTAATCTGTCTGATATTTCTTGTTGATAAGCGGTCAATTTGCCTGTCCAAGACAGAAGCTTCCGCGTTTGAAAATCTTCTTGCGGTAAATGATAGAGCCATTGATCCGACCTAATGCGCCCCATATTAATGCACTCTGGGCAATAATAAGCCTTAATCTCCAGTTTGACTGCTGCTTTTGAATGAATGGTCCCGCAGCGATTGCATTGAATTCTGCTGGCCGATTTCTCAGTCATGCCCTCCAACCGAACATAGTCTTCTTGAATCTCATCACCGAGATCTTTCAGCGTTAATAGGCGCCCCAAAAGTTTTTCCCTCATGCTTATTAATACGCAAAAAACTTGAAAATGTTTCAAGTTTTCGGCACAAAATTACAGAAAATGATAAAATTTGACCATAATGATAACAATTTCTAAAGACTTCGGGCATGAAATCGAAATTAAAAAATCCCGATTCATCTGCCAGCTCAAACGAGTTTCAACCGAGGTAGAGGCGCGAGAATTTATTGCAGCAGTCAAAAAAGAGCATTACAAGGCGAATCACAACTGCTCAGCCTTTATTCTCGGCGACAATCAGGAGATACAGCGGACGAGCGATGACGGCGAGCCGAGCGGTACTGCCGGGGTTCCCATGCTGGAGGTTCTGAAAAAGCGGGAGGTAACGAACATTTGTGCAGTTGTGACGCGGTATTTTGGCGGGATCAAGCTGGGTGCAGGCGGTCTAATTCGAGCATATGCTGGCTCAGTCAGTCAAGCCCTTGATGCGGTGGGCTTGGTCAAAATCGTGCAGCAGCGGGAGCTAATTCTGACGCTGGATTATAAACTTTTTGACAGTTTGTCCAATTTTTTGCCTATGGCGATTTCTGAGCAGAATTTTGCTGAAAATGTGCAAGTAAAAGTATTCCTCGATGATGACAAAATCTCAGCATTCGAGCGCGAACTTACTGAAAAATACAACGGAAGAATTGCCGTAGAGCAAGGTGCTAGTAGACCAGTTGAAGTAAACGTGCCAAAGTGAAACCAGGATTTTAGACATTTCTAGGGAAAAGATATTTAGACATTTCTAGGGAAAAATGACTTGCCCAAAATCTGCAAGCATGTTATAATAACGATACGTAACGGGGTTGTTACGGATTCGACAGGCACTGCCTGCGCACCAATTGCAACTGCTGGCGGCACCAGGATAATCAGCCGCAGAAAAATAACTGCAAAAAATACAAACACTTACGCAATGGCTGCCTAAACACCAGCTTGCGTGACTTTCACAGCATCGCCGATGTGTCGCTGAAAGTCCAATTTTAGTCGGATAAGCGAACTGCAGCGTTTCGGGTGGTTCGATGAAAATTTAGAAACTCGCGTGTGATGTGTTTTTGAGACTTTTTGACTCACAGGTTAAATTTCAGGAAGTCCTATGGTTGTAGATGTTGATGATGCAAGGTGTTTGGACGCGGGTTCAATTCCCGCCAGCTCCAAGAATAGATTCTACCAGAATCTTATAGTTCTAAAAACCGCTCTGTTGAGCGGTTTTAAAATTTGACTCCCCGATAAAACTCTACAAGCTGGTAAGAGACAGACCCTAAAACAGACTCAAAAATCAAAAAACTCAAGTATGAGGCACTCCTAAAAGTCAAATATTTAGAGCTGCACCATGCTGAGCTTTTTTTACTCTATTTCGAGAATAAAAATCACCTGGGTGTCATTTATCAATAGTCGCGATTTAGTAATTTTTCAGCCGCCATTGCTAGTATTTTTTTGTTTTTGCCATCAGGTAGTTTTTCAATGCCAGCCAATGCTTTTGAGGTTGATTTTTGGGCCATTTCTAGTGCCTCAGTTATTCCACCGTTTGATTTTACCAGCTTGGCCAGGCGATAAAGCTCATCCAAATTTAGACAATTCGCTTGTTTCATAAAAGGAGTTATTTCATCAGGTGCTTCATTTCGAGCAAGCAGCAGAGGTAGGGTAAATATCCCTTGCTGAAAATCCGTTAGGACTGGTTTTTCATTTTTCAGGTCAACGGAAAAATTTAGGACATCATCGTAGATCTGAAAAGCCAATCCGATTTCTTGTCCAATGTGATGCGCCAGCTTTTGATTCTCTAAGTCTAAGCCGCCGAAATAGGCTCCCTGATAACAACTCAGACTTATGAGCTCGGCTGTTTTTCCAGAGATAGCCGATAGGTAGTCATGGATACTAACATCAATTTTATAAAGCTGATTTCTCTGCGCCAACTCTCCAATCAGAATTTTTTTCATGGATTTCGCATTTTGATTGAGGAGTTGACTGCCGTTCATGGTCTCTGTCAGCAGCTCAAAATAAACAGTGTAAACGAAATCACCAGCATAAACTGCTCTATCTTTTCCCAGTAGATTTTGCAAGGTCGGAAAACTGCGCCGGGTCGCACTATCGTCAATGATATCATCATGAATGAGAGTGGCTAAATGCAGAAGTTCCAAAGCGCTGGCAATTTTGACCAAGTCCTCGTGAGATTTTTTGGGCTTTTCACCAAGTCCTGCGAATAAGAAAAAGAGCGCCGGGCGCACCATTTTCCCTCCGCGAGTTGAAAAGTCAGTCACCGCTTCTGAGATTTCATTATTCTCAATTTTCAAACGCGAGCGCATAAGCACTTGAACCTGCTCCAGAAGCAGCTCAATTTCGCGATGTTCTTTCCAAAATGGAATCATAATTCTCCAACAAGATGTGAAGGGCGCCCGCTCTGAAGCGTAGAGATTTAGGAATTTGGGGTTCTGCATTCAGGCAGGAACCAAAATTGTCAAATCTCCCAGTTTCAGACACCCAAAGCTCAGTCAATAATAAAAAAAGAAGCTTGTGGTAAAATAAGACAACAAACCGTTGTTTAACAGCTTAATTTTACCATAAAATCGAAAAATGGTGCCGGCTAAAATTTTAAAAAATTTCAAGCTTTAGAAACAAGGATGCAATGAACGCAAAAATATTCTCTGAACTTATTGAATTTAAGGCCAAAACTGCCAGTATTTTCCCATTTCTGTTGGGCTTCGGCTATTCACTTTATCATTATCACAGTGTAAATCCGCTGCCGCTGGCGATTTACTTTGTCGCGATGTTTCTATTCAACTGTTTTGTGGACATTTGGGACAATTACTGTGATTACCACAAGGCAGTAGATAAAGTCGGCTATCAGAAGAACACCAATATTATCGGTCGGGAAAATCTTTCTCTGAGCCTGATTCGTGGGCTCTTGGCATTTTTCTTTTTTATCTCGCTTATTTTAGGACTGGTGGTAGCTGCAATGACAGGTTGGCCAGTCTTTGCACTGGGCTTAATTTGTTATGCTGTTGGTATTTTTTATGCAGGAGGGCCAAAACCTTTGTCAAGTCTTCCAGTTGGAGAGTCGCTCTCTGGATTGACCATGGGTTATTTGATTTTTCTGATCTCCGTTTACATCAATAGCTCGGCTTCTTTTACCTGGAATGGCCTAACTCTTCTACAGACCATTCTTGTCGCGCTGCCGAACATTTTGTTAATTGCGAATCTTATGTTGGCCAATAATACGTGTGATCTGGAGGAAGACGAATCCAATCATCGCTATACAATTGTGCATTATATCGGGCGGAAAAATGCAGTACGCTGGTGGATTTTTGCCATCGCACTGGCTTATTCGGCAATTGTGTTGAGTGTTATTCTGCAGCTTCTCTCTCCGATCATGCTTTTCATCTTCACCGTTCTCCCACTGATAGTAAAATTTGCCAAACCCTATATAGAGAAACAAGTGAAGCGTAAAACTTTTGTTTGCTCGGTAAAGATTCTATTGCTTTTTCAGCTCTCCCAAGTCATCTTATTATTTATCAGCAGCTTGATGAACAAACATTGATTAGAACGGTATTTTGAACATTATATTACAAAATGGTATCCAAATTATTACAATCCCGATGATATCTCTTGACTTTAAGAAAAAATTAAGTATAATAATAAACATAACAATTGTCTGACTATTTTGGAAAATTTGTTAAACTCATACTTACAGAAAAAAAGGAAGGCCTTATTATGAAAAACTGGAAAAAACTTACGTTAGGGGCAGCAACAATGGGGGCAGCTGTTCTTGTACTCGCAGGCTGTTCATCAGGCGGTAAAGATTCATCTGGAGGCAGCTCAGGATCGAGCGCGCGCGCGATCCATACCTATGTGACGGCGCCGATTCAGACTTTGGACAACTCTTTATTGACGGATACATACTCAGGCGAGGTAGTAGGAAATGTCAACTCAGGCTTGATGCGTATTGACAAGGACGGGAAAGCACAGCCCGAACTGGCAGAGAAAGTTGAGAAGTCTAAAGATGGTTTGACTTATACCTTTACATTGCGTGACGGCTTGAAATGGTCAAACGGCGATGCAATCACTGCGAAAGATTTTGTTTATTCATGGCAACGTGCGGTTGATCCAGCTACTGCTTCTGAATATGCGTATATCATGACGCCACTCAAGAACGCTGATGAGATTAACTCAGGCGACAACAAAGATGTCAAGTCACTCGGCGTTGAAGCAAAAGATGACAAAACACTCGTGGTTACCTTGAAGGCACCAACGCCTTACTTTGAATCATTAACTGCGATGCCGGTCTACCTGCCTTTGAATCAGAAATTTGTTGAGAAGCAGGGCAAACAGTTTGGTACCTCTGCAGAGAAGACCCTATACTCGGGACCATTTAAATTTACCGATGAGAAAAACTGGAACGGCTCCAACAATACTTTCTCAATCTACAAGAATAAAGACTACTGGGATGCTAAAAATGTAAAATCTGACGAAGTGCAGTTCCAGGTTATTCAAGATGTACAGACTGCTTTCAATTCCTACAAACAGGATAAGATTGACCTTGCCTCTATTGGTGAACCTTCTTTATATAAAATTAATAAGAACGACAAGAATCGACAGGAAATTCCAGAAGCAACCACGGCCTATCTTGAATTCAACCAGTCAGGCAAAGGCGCAACTTCTCCAGAGGCTCAGAAGGCTTTGGCCAACAAGAGCATCCGTCAGGCTCTGCTTCTGGCAACGAATCGTAAGGCCTATGTAGATCAGCTCGTTCCAGCTTATGCAGTGGCAACTGGTTTGACTCCTGCGGGAATGTCAAAGACACCAGATGGTGAAGATTTCGCGAAGTATGCCGCTCAGGATTATTCTTATGATGCTGCTAAGGCAAAAGAACTTTGGAATGCAGGCCTGAAAGAACTTGGTTTGTCTTCACTGACGCTTGAGTTCCTCACCGATGATTCAACAGGAGCAAAAGATGCAGCAACCTTCTTCAAACAATCTTGGGAGAAAGATTTGCCGGGACTGACACTTAATCTTAAGACGGTACCATTCAAGCAACGTTTGAACGATTCATCTAACGGCAACTTTGATATTGTTAATACGCTTTGGGGAGGCGATTATTCAGATCCATCCACTTTCCTGGATCTGTTTACAACAGGCAATCCTCAGAACAAAGGACAATTCAGCAATGCAGCCTATGACAAGGCAATTGATGCAGCCCACGGTGCAGATGTTCAAGATCCTGAAAAGCTTTATGCCGACTATAAGGCAGCAGAGGCTGCACTCTTTGATGAGGCAAGTATTGACCCAATCTACTTCCGTACTACACCATACTTGGTTAATCCTAAATATAAAGGCACAATCTTTAATGCAACTGGACTTGACCGCGACTTTAAGTATGCTTATATTGCGAAATAAAATAAACACAGCGTCTTATAAACGACATTGTAAGGACGGCATTAAGATGCTGTCCTTGCTTTGTTATTTGTAAGGAAGAAAGTAGATATATGGAGTTTATATGCTTAGATACATATTAAAACGCTTGGGAATGTTTGTTCTGACATTATTTATTGTTGTTTCTCTGACATTTTTTATGATGCAGTTGATGCCTGGGACGCCATTTTCAAACCCGAAACTTTCACCCGACCAGTTGGCAGTGCTTTCTCATACATACGGCTTGGATAAGCCGATCTGGGAGCAGTATTTGCTCTACCTGAGCCACATTGCGACTGGTAATTTCGGTGAATCCTTTATTTATAAAAATCAGCCGGTGCTGGGAATGATTGCCCAACGTCTGCCTGTTTCAATGCAGTTTGGTATTCAAGCAGTTATTCTTGGTACCATTGTCGGTACGCTGTTCGGAATCTTAGCGGCACTGCGTAAAAACACTTGGGTGGACAGTATCATCAGCTTTATTGCAATTCTTGGCGCTTCTGTTCCAAGTTTCGTAGTAGGTACCCTTTTACTCCTGTTATTCGGTTTTACCCTACAAGTTCTTCCAATTGCAGGATGGGACGGATTTTCCAATTCAATCATGCCGACCTTAGCCCTTTCCTTCGGAGTTATTTCACAGGTGACAAAATATGTCCGATCAGAAATGATTGAGTCGATGAGTTCGGATTATATACTGCTGGCGCGATCAAAGGGACTTTCTGAACATGAAGTGGTTACCAAACATGCCCTGCGCAACTCTCTGATGCCGCTGCTGACATTGCTCGGCCCTTTATTTGCCGGCGCAATTACTGGTTCTGTGCTGTTGGAGAGAATTTTCAACATACCAGGAATTGGTTCACAGTTCGTCGACTCAATTCCTGCGAAAGACTTTCCAGTTATCATGGCAACAACAATTGTCTATGCTACGGCGTTGATGTTGTTCATCCTGATCACAGATATACTGATGGCAATCGTTGACCCGCGTGTACGCTTGACTTAAGGAGGGTGAAAAAATGGAAAATTTAAATAAAGATTTTACTCTTGTTGGTGCAAAGGGTTCAAATGCGAACGAATTCATCGCAAAACCAGCTCTGACTTTTCTGCAGGATGCCTGGCGTCGTTTCAGGCAAAACAGGGCATCAATGGTTGCATTGGTTGTAGTTGTACTGACTGTGCTTTATGCCGTACTCTCGATTCCTGCAATTTCGACAGAGGACGCAAACAGCTATAATCCTGATAAAATGCAGGTTTATGGGAATCTGCCGCCGAAAATCGGTGATTTGAACATCCCTGGCTTCAACGGAAAATTCACAATTCCAGGTCAGAAAGAAAGTATGGATGTCTACAAAGAGCAGAAAGTTCCTGAGAAAACTTCTTATATTCTGGGAACAGATAAGTTCGGACGTTCATTGGCTAAACGTGTCACCGTTGGTTTACGTATCTCACTGATTATTGCTTTTGCTGCGACGCTGATTGCTGTGGTTATCGGAGTATCTTTCGGCCTTATTTCAGGCTGGCTGGGCGGAACAGTCGATTTGGTCATGCAGCGAATTATTGAGATTATCAATTCAATTCCTGATTTGGTTATCATCACGATGCTTTCACTCCTTTTGGGACAGAGTATCTGGTCGGTCATCATTGCCATTGGTATTTTCGGCTGGACTGGTATGGCACGGCAGGTGCGTAATCAGGTTCTAACTTATAAGGAACGTGACTTCATTTTGGCGGCTAAAACGCTGGGTGTTCCGACTTTCCGAATTGCTTTGCGGCACTTGATTCCAAACATTTCAGGCGTTATCATCGTCAATGTTTCGCTTCTGATCCCAAGCATGATCATGTACGAAGCAGTTTTGTCAGCCATTAACCTTGGTGTCAAACCGCCGACGGCATCGCTTGGTACCATGATTAATGATGGTATTGCGAGTCTCCAGTTCTACTATTTCCAATTACTGGTGCCTGCAATTGTCTTGTCGCTCTTGTCGCTTTGCTTCATCTTCGTGGGTGATGGCCTGCGCGATGCCTTTGACCCTAAATCAAGTGAGGATTAAAACATGACAGAGAATGAAAATATTTTAGAAGTAAAAAATCTGCATGTGAATTTCCACACATATGCAGGTGAGGTAAAGGCGATTCGTGATGTTTCTTTCAGTCTGAAAGAAGGCGAAACGCTGGCGATTGTTGGGGAATCTGGTTCCGGCAAGTCTGTTACTACAAAGACTTTGATGGGCCTCAATGCACGCAATGCCATCATTCCAGAAGGGGAGCTGATTTTCAAGGGAAAAGATCTCCTGAAGAATTCTGAAAAAGACTGGCAGCATATTCGCGGCAATGAAATTTCGATGATTTTCCAAGATCCGATGACATCGCTGGATCCGACGATGCGCATCGGAAATCAAATAGCTGAGCCATTGATTAAGCATAAGGGGATGAACAAGAAAGCGGCTTTGAGTCGTGCGCTGGAGTTGATGCAGCAGGTTGGAATCCCTGATCCGGAAATTCATATTCGTGATTATCCGCATCAGTGGTCTGGCGGAATGCGTCAGCGTGCGGTTATTGCCATCGCCTTGGCGGCCGAACCCGATATTCTAATAGCGGATGAGCCGACAACGGCGCTGGATGTGACGATTCAGGCACAGATTATGCACATGATGGCAGAACTGCAGCAGAATATCAACTCTTCGATTATCTTTATTACGCATGACTTGGGCGTTGTGGCCGGTTTTGCTCATAAAGTGGCCGTGATGTATGCGGGCGAAATCGTAGAATACGGTTCGGTTGAGGAGATATTCTATAATCCGCAGCATCCTTATACTTGGGGACTGCTGGATTCGATGCCGACAGTGGATACGGACTCTGACCGATTGACTTCAATTCCTGGCACACCGCCTGATTTGCTCAATCCTCCGAAAGGTGACGCTTTTGCCGCCCGGAACAAATTTGCCTTAGCCATTGACTCTGAAGAAGAACCGCCGTTCTTTAAGGTTTCTGAAACCCATTCGGCGAAAACCTGGCTCTTAGATCCGCGTGCGCCTAAGGTAGAGCCCTCTGACAATATCAAGAAACGCTGGGCACGCTGGGCTGAAATGTCTAAAGCTACCGAGCGCTTGCGCGAACGTGATACAAATGGAGGTGCAGACGCATGATTAAATCTGATAAAAAACTGATTGAACTAAAAAATCTGAACCTCATTTTCAATAAGGGCAAACGTAATGCCAATAAGGCCATCAACAATGTGTCATTTGATATCTATGAGGGCGAGACTTTTGGTCTGGTAGGTGAATCTGGTTCTGGAAAGACAACGATCGGCCGTGCAATTCTGAAGCTCTATGACCGCGACATTGCCAGCGGTGAAATTCATTTTGACGGACAAGATGTTCGCAAAATGCACGGCAGCGAGCTGGTGGACTTTCGCTCGAAAGCTCAGATGATTTTCCAAGATCCTCAGGCTTCACTTGATGGGCGTATGCGTGTGAAAGACATCGTGGCTGAAGGACTTGATGCCAATGGATTGGCCAAAACGAAAGAAGAACGCGATGCCAGAGTGCTTGAACTGCTGCGTCTGGTCGGCTTGAACGATGACCATATGACGCGTTATCCGCACGAGTTTTCAGGTGGTCAGCGTCAGCGTATCGGGATTGCCCGTGCGTTGGCTGTGAAGCCCAAGTTCATCGTGGCGGATGAGCCGATCTCCGCACTTGACGTTTCAATTCAAGCGCAGGTCGTGAACCTGATGCAGGATATTCAGGAAAAAGAAGGACTGACTTACCTTTTTATCGCCCATGACTTATCAATGGTAAAATATATCTCTGACCGTATCGGCGTGATGCACTGGGGCAAAATTCTGGAAATCGGAAGCTCGGACGCTGTTTATAATCATCCGATTCATCCATATACCAAGTCGCTCTTGAGCTCAATTCCAGCGCCAGATCCGCTTTATGAGCGCCAGCGTACACCCATCGTCTACGACCCGACTGCAGAGATGGATGGGCAAGCAAGAGAGATGCACGAAATCGTTCCGAATCATTTTGTTTACTCTACTTTGGAGGAAGCAGATAAGTACAGAAAGACAGCAACCGTCTAATAAATATCAAGAGAGCCTGAAGAAGGCTCTTTTTTGAGTGTCATTCTCAAGAAAGTACGAATTTAATACTGTCAAGCGAAATTGAAAATGTCCCAAAATTTTGGTCAACATGAGTGCAAAATTTTGTTAAAAATTGGACTGAATTGACCTAATTTGTTACAATTGATTTTGAGCATGAGGCTGCTT
>JAITVN010000066.1 GCA_031285775.1 Streptococcaceae bacterium
TCGAGTGCTCAAACTCCGGCTCCTTGAAAATATCGCCATAAGACACACCATTGCCCCACTCAAGATCATACACACTGTCCACATCCTGAATCACCGTCGCCACACGCTCAAGCCCATACGTAATTTCGCTCGTCACAGAATCCACCTCAATCCCGCCAACCTGCTGAAAATACGTAAACTGCGAACATTCCTGCCCATCAATCCAAACCTCCCAGCCAATGCCGGCACAGCCCATTGACGGATTTTCCCAGTTGTCTTCGACGAAACGAATGTCGTGTTCCAATGCTCGAATACCGAGTGCTTCCAGACTTTGCAAGTACAACTCTTGAATATTTTTCGGCGAAGGTTTTAAGACAACCTGAAACTGATGATGCTGGAAGAGCCGATTCGGATTCTCCCCATAACGACCATCTGCGGGTCTCCGCGAAGGCTGGACATAAGCTGCCCCCCAGGGCTCAGGGCCATTTGACCTCAAGAATGTGTAGGGACTCATCGTTCCAGCACCCACCTCATTGTCATAAGCCTGCATCAAATTCGCCCCCTGCTTAGACCAAAAGCCCTGCAGCGTTAGGATAATCTCCTGAAATGATAATTTTTTTTCTTTCATTTTTCCTCGTTTCTATTCATTTTTAAGTGTCTACTATAAAACAAAACCGCACACAAACACCCTATTTTACAAGGGCGCTCACGCGCGGTTCCACCTTAATTTATAACTTTTGTTAATTTTTACTTTAAACGCACCATTTTCATGTCTTGGCTTTCACTCTCCCAAGTCGCTTGTCTATAACACTATTTTACCCCAAAATATTGAAACTGTCAAATTTCTAAAAAAGTTCATAATAATTTCCCTCTCTTCCAGAAAATTTTAAGCGACAATTTTCAGTGTTTTATGTTAAAATGTAATGTGAGAATCTTTGAATTGGAGAATGCTATGAAGACACCTAAAGAAGGGGACTTCGTCACGATTCAAAGCTATAAACATGATGGGAGTCTGCACCGTATCTGGCGCGACACCATGCTGCTCAAGATAAATGAAAATTCTCTGATTGGAGTGAACGACCATACACTGGTGACAGAATCTGACAATCGCCGCTGGGTGACACGTGAGCCTGCCATCGTGTACTTCCACAAAAAATTTTGGTTTAACATTATAGCAATGATTCGTGAGGAGGGCGTGAGTTACTACTGCAATCTCGCAAGTCCCTACGTACTTGACGCTGAAGCTTTGAAATACATTGATTACGATCTTGATGTCAAAGTCTTCGCTAGCGGTGACAAGAAATTGCTCGATGTCGAAGAATACGAGCGTCATCGGAAACAAATGGATTATCCTGAAGACATAGATTTCATTCTGCGTGAGAATGTCAAAATTCTCAACAGTTGGATCACTAAGGGCTATGGACCATTTTCTCCCGAATATATCGACATTTGGTACAAACGTTACCTGCAGTTGAAAAAATAAAAAACCGTTTTTTGCGGTTTTTTATTTGGCCTCTTTCCCAAAATAGGAACAGAATGCCGTGCGAATTCAGCTCCAGCTCTATTTTATGTTTTTAATCATCAGCAGGCAGGGGTTGTTTTCATCCCACATTTCTGTCAATGTAATCAGTTCTTCAAAGCCCATTTTCTTGTAAAACAATCTTGTTTTGGCGTAATTTTTATCAGGGCTTGTGTCGCTAATTGTTTTTACAAGCATGTATTCACAACAATTATCTACCATGTATTCTTCCAGTCGTTGATACAATAATCTTCCGATTCCTTTTCGATGATATTTCGAATCAATGCCGCAAACATAGATCTCACCCGTTCTATTGTAATGGATGACAGCAGAAAAGAATCCAATACAATGATCATTTTCAAAGGCAGCCCAAAATGGGTATTTATGTACATTGTCCACATAATCCTGTAAACTCTCTTCTATTCCAAACCACGCAGGCAGTTTCCGCAGAATATCACTGGTATATTCCGCTTTTCTCTCGCCTTCCTCTATCTCAACAATTCTATATTCCATTTTTCTATGTTTCCGTATGACTTTCTAGCTGATTTAAGCATTTCTAAAAAATAAGCTCAAAGAGCTTATTCAAATTAAAATGTTGCTGGAAGATTCGGATATTTTCCGCCAGTACCAGCCCAGAAACCTGTTTTACAGTTTATACTAAAGAGATAACTGCCATCAGGTCGATAAATATTGTACCAGCCCTCTCCTGCCGTATCAATAGCCACAGGTAAAAGGATGTAATTATTTCCAGAAATATAACCGCGGCTCTGCATCGTGCTGATCGTTAAATCGAGCACGCCTGAGGACCACTGGAAAGCTGCAGCATTTGGATCTACAGATTGAATCGGGACACGTGAACCTGAGTTATTTGGAGCTGCACCTGTAGGATTTTGTGAATAAACACTTCCTGCAGCTGTTGTATTGTCTGTATAGTTGTTCGAATTACTTGCTGTGCCGTCATTTGGAACTGTTTCAGAATTGCCGGTCTCTGGTGCCGTTGTGGTCGAATTTGAGCCTGCCACAGAAGATGGCGACTCTGCAGCATTATCTGCAGCGGACTGAGCTGCAGATCGAGCGGACTGAGCCGCAGATTGAGCAGACGAAGCGGCAGAACTTGCATTAGATTGATCCGTTTGTTGAGTTTTCGCTAAATTAATGGCTTTTTGCAATAAATCATTCAGCGTCGTGTTTTTCGATGAGACACTTGGGATATTTGCTGTTTTATTCACCGATACAGAAGAATCTAAGTTTCCGTCAACAATCACGGGTTTGTCAAAGAGTGAATTGACTGATTTTACCGCAGCGATATCGCTCGCCAAATTGTTGTACTGCGTCTGTAAAGCAGTGAATTTACTATTGGATGTAGGAATCGCATTCAAATCTTTCCCCAAATCAGACAACTTGTCAAAGTTCGCATTTTTCAAAGCCTTATGACTGCTGTCAGTGAAGAAAGCAGCGTAATCTTTGTTAAAAGCAGAGATTTTGTCAGCAGCCTTATTCGCTTCTGCTCGGTTGGCAGCCTGATTATTATTATAAATCTGAACGCCTGCATATGAGGCGATTCCGAGTACGGCAATCGCGGCCAATCCAATGATCAGGAACTTTTTCCTAGACTTCTTTTCGTCACTCAAATCGTCTGCAGGCTCAGCATCTTCTTCCTCTGGAAGCGGCTGGCTCTGATTTCGAAATAAACTGCTGGCTTCAGCAAATCTCTCTGAGCGTTTCAAAGCTGAACTCGACCTGACTTCCTTTGCTGAAGGTATTTCGGATTCTGCCTCATCATCAACTGCAACAGAGTCAAACTTCTTCTCCTCAGCCAAATTAGACGCATAGATTTCAGACAAGGTCGGCGCTGGAAAGATGGTCGTGTCGATGAGTTCACCTTCCTGAGCCGCGTTTTCTTCTATGATAGCAGCTGAATCACTCTCCTTCGCAGCTAAGACTGAATCAAGTTCTCCAGAGTTCAGAATAATCCCATCCTCTGAAAAACTCTCCTCAATATTTTCATCAACGCTCTCTGATGAAGCAATGACTGCGCTTTTTTCTTCTACTGGCTCCGCAGACTCGTTGCCAAGTGCATTCTTGGCATTTTCGACTTCCTCACGGTGCTTGCGAACGTATCTGTCAAGCGGACTTTCAGCAGATAAATTTTCATCCTCTAAAATCTGAGCCTCGACTTGAACTTCTTCAACTGTCAATTCTGAGGGAATATTGGCAAAATCAAGCGTCTGCTCGTGAAAAATCTGGCTTAAGCCGCTGTCTGACTTATCCATTTCATTTTCTGACGTGTCCAAATCTTCAGTCTTTTTTGACGCAGTCAAAGGCTTGTTTCCATTAATCGCTTCTGACGCGCTGCTTGAAGCCTCCGAAATCTCAGAACTTTTTTGACTGCTGCTTTCTGTCACATCGTTTTTTTTCTTTACCATGCCATACTTACCTTACTTAATCTCATAATTTTATTGAAGAATGTAGCGCGTTGCCAAGTCAACTGAAAGGATAAACTTGCCGCTAGCGTCATAAAGATTTACCCAGCCTTGACCTCCAGAAATTTGAGCGGGGATAAATTTATAACCGTCATCTCCCCAACCAGCTGCCTGAGCTTGAGCGATGACCTCCGTCTGCAATCCTGCCGGCCAGTTAAATTCTGGCTCATTTCCAGTAATGTTCGGATCAAGAATCACACGACCTGGTTGAACGGATGCAATGATCTCCGCACGTGTCGGTGTTGACGAAGAGCTTTGAGCGGGAGTAGACGAGCTGCTTTGTGCCGAAGAGGATGAAGATGAAGCCTCACTGCTAATTGAACTTTGCTTACTCGGGCTCGAAGAAGACGATGATTTTGTGGATGAAGACTTGCTGTCCGATTTCGAGGATAAAGAACTCTCCGAAGGTTTGGAGCCTTTGCCTCCCTCTTTTTTCTGAAAATAAAGGATAGAAGCAAAGACAATCAGTATAAGGACAAGAATGGTTAAAATCAGCGGAAGCTTATTCTTTTCCTTTACTTCAGATTTTTCATGATTTTTCAATGGCGACTCATTTTCAAGAACAGGCGGAACAGGCGGTATGTCGCCAGCGTCGGATGTAAGAGTGTCAGATGAAACTTCTTCAGGAACTGAGCTTGACGTTTGTTCCGCATCCTCCCTACTGGCATCATCTGACTCACTGTCTGCAGCAGACTCTGACTGCTCAATCACAGACGTAGATTCTGAAAGCTCTTCTTTGGAATCACTGGCATCATTGGCATCATTTGAATTATCAGATGTCCTATCTCTGTTTTCTCCAACATCTGCGCTTGAATCAGATAAGTTTTCTAGGCCTGCAGCCTTTTTTTCGTGCTCCAGAGATGGTGCTTCTACTACATCGTCTTTTCCATCTTTTCGCCCTTCAATTTCGTTCTTCTGGCCGTTCAAAATCGCTTGAATGCGCGCCATTTTCTCTTCAAAGGTTTCATTTGCCTCGATACTTGAAGATGATTTCAAGTCCTGGTCTTCATTCTTTGGATTATCTGACATATTTCCATTTACTCCTTAAGCTCATTTATTCAAAAACTTAATTCTTTACTCTTTCTCCAAAATATTGATACAAATAACTTTTTAAAGCCCCATTGTAAAGTTTTCGCTTCTTTGTGGCCTTATTTTCATAGGCGAGCTCAAAATTCTCGTCTGCGGTAATGATGTATTTACTCCAAGTCTTAAGCGGTCTAAAGGTTTCGCCCATTTCGCGATAAAGCTGACGTACCTTAGCTTCATCGTCAAGACGCTCGCCATAAGGCGGATTGGAAACAATCACACCGTCAAGCGCATCCGAACGAAAATCCTGCAAGCGCATTTGCTTATATTGTACCACATTTTCCAGGCCAGCCGCAACTGTGTTATGCCTTGCAATTTCAACCATTTTACCATCTATATCTGAACCTTGAATTTGCAAGGGTAAATCACGCTTTTCACTGGCTCTAGCTCTGTCTTTAAGCTCAGACAGATTGACAGAAGTCATGAACCAAGGCCATTTTTCGAAGGCAAAACTCCGATTTAGGCCAGGCGCGATATTCATGGCAATCATGGCCGCCTCAATACAAAAAGTGCCCGAGCCGCAAGTGGGATCAACAAAAGGTCGTAAAGGATTAGCCGGCCAATTTGTCAGCAGAATAATTGCAGCAGCCAGATTCTCCTTTATTGGCGCACCACCATGCTCAGTCCTATAACCTCGTTTAAAGAGTGATTCACCAGAAGTATCAAGTAAAACAGTCACCTGATCTTTATGAACAAGCACTTCAATTGAATACTCTGGTCCTTTTTCCATTAATGGAAGATTCTCTGGACGGTGATAATACTGCTGCAGCCGCTTTACAATCGCTTTTTTGGTGATGGACTGAATGGTCGGCTCATTGTGAAGCTGCGATTTTACAGACTTAGCCTTTGCCACTGGAAAAGTGCTTCCCAAGGGTAAAAATTCCGGCCAGTCCAAGGCGAAAACCTCATTAAAAAGCTCATCAAAAGTTTTGGCTGTAAATTCTCCAACTACAATTTTCACGCGATCAGCCGTTCGCAGCCAAATATTGGCGAGCGCAATGTCAGATGCCTCACCCTCAAAAAAAACACGCGAACGATCATCAATTTTGACTGTCTCTTGATAGCCTAAATTCCTCAACTCTCGTGCGACAATGCTTTCCAGCCCAGCCGAAGCAGTGGCTTGTAATTTAAATTTTGTTTTCATTATTTACCTCAATCAACTCTTGATTCGTAGGATCACTGATCATTTTTAAAGCAAGAATTTCAGTGAAAGCTAAGCTCTGCTGACGTCTTGAAGCTTATCAAGCAGACGACGCACAGTTTGTGCCAATTATCTTCCATTGTTACAAAGCAGTTTTCGTCCAGGAACCCTGTCAAATAAGTCCTAAGCAGCCATAAAGACGCCTCATTGTCGCATCCTCTCTAAAGAATTCATAAAAAGCTGAGGCATAAGCCCCAGCCACGTCAAACAGTTTTCTATAAGCCAAGTTTTGTCCGCCTGAATCATCAGAGCGGGATAATCATCTGTCTCGTGCAGACTGCACGCTCAGCCGCGCCTTCAATTTCGGCTAGCTGAATGCCCCGACCGTAGTTTGGGTTGCTCGCTTGAGGGGTTTACCACGTTCCAGCCGTTCCGTTTCCAGAACGATTCGTCTCTATGGCACTTTCAGGCTAATCTGGCATATCTTGACTTTAAAAATCCAGACTTAGTCCATTTCACCGCCGTTAGGGTTGACGCCCTACGTCCGCTTATTTATTCGCGAACCACAATCACTCCACGCGCTTCAATCATTTTAAGATGAAGACTTCTCAGCGTGGACGAGCCTGGACTTTCCTCACGTTTACTCTATCAAGAGCAAACGCGCGATTATCCGAAAACTGTGTATTTTATTGCTATGATTCCAAAAGTGGATGCGTAAATCTATCAGGCCTTAGCTGATAAAGACCCGCATCCATTATTTAATTTTTCAAATCAGTCGTATCGCCAAACTTTGAATCCGGGCCAAAGACAGCACGCTCCAAACGGTTAATTCGCTTCAGCAGATCGAAGTTTGACGGCTCTTTTATCTGAATTGACGGCTGTGGATGAATCGCAGCTGCTGGTGCTGGCTGTACTGGTTTTGGCGCCTGCTGAGAGAATGGATCAAATCGCTGCGTCTGATCAAGATCTGCCGTAATCTGAGAAACTGACTTGCCCACACCTTTTTCCAAATCAGCCACACGGTTCTTCAAGAATTCATTTTCTTCCTGAAGCCGCAGCAGTTCCGCCTGAAAAGTCTCATAGTCAGAAATGACGTTATCCAGCATTTCATCGACTTCTTCTTTGTCATAGCCACGCATTTTCGTGGCAAAATCTGTTTCAAATATTTCTTTTGGTGTTAATTTATAGCTTGCCATCTTATCCTCTTCTGATGCTTCATTTTCATAATTCTTTCTGCTTAGAAAACCTATCACTAGGGCGCCAATACCACATAAGCCGCTTTCTTTCCAACCTTTTTAAAAACAGAATCAATGTCAAATTTGACACTGCTTCCTACTCCCTACAAGTTTATCAAATCGTACCGAAAAGTTCAAGTGAGGAAAGTTTTGAAATTTGGACATCGAATAACAATTCTTTGTCCGCCCGACCCGTTTTTATCGCAAAATCAAGGTCTATCAAGCCTGACAAGGCGTGTGACAAATATTCCCTTGAGATTTTGTTTACAGCCTGTGCAGCTAATTTCACGCGATAAGGATGAATTTTCAGCTGGCTGGTCATCTTTGACTCACTCCAGCTCTTACCCTGCATTATTTTCACTTGATAATAAAGACGATAAGAATTGGTCAATATGGCCAAAATCTTGATAATATCGTCTCCTCCAATAATCAAATCGGCCACTAGCTCACGCGCCTTCTGAATCTGCCCTTTGAAAATCATAGTGGTCAAATCAAAAATATTGTCCTGTAAAGATTTAGGTACAACGCGTTCAATATCCTCCTCCGTGATTTCCCGTCCCCCAGCAAAAGTCTTTAGAATCGCAATGTTCTGCCGCATGATAGAAAAGCTGAAATTGGATTTTTCCGCCAACGTTAAGAGAACTTTCGGCTTCAAACCTGATTTATTCATAAAATAGCGCTGCAGTTCTTGAGGCGTCATAGGATTGGCTTCTAATAAGACCCCGGTTTTCTTTAATTTTTTTGTCAGCTTTAATCTGGAATCAAGCTTGCCGTGGAAAATCAGAATCAGACGCGTTGTGGCAAGCGGCTCGTCCAAATAATGCGCAAAACGTGCCAATTGGCCTTCGTTAAAAACAGATTTTTTGGCCGTGGTCAGATCCCAAAGATTTTCAAAGATGACCAGGCGCTCATCATCAAAGAAAGGCAGACTTTCCAACTCTTCCAGAGCGGCATCATCATCTGCTTCAACCAAGTCAAAATAAGACTGGCTTAAGTTGCTGCTGTCAAATTTGACAAAGTCCAAGATCTGGTCACGAATTTCCGAAACCAGATCGTCCTGTTCACCTGCAATAATCGTAATTTGCGGCAAAGCAGTTTTTTTCATTCTCTCGAAATCATCAAATATTGTCATTTTACCTACCTAAAAAATTGTGCAGAACTGCCGGAATCAGCCAACTAACCGACGCAGACTTCAGCCTCAGATACATCAATCAAGTGGCCTGAGCTCATTTTAAAATGAACATACTGTGCGCCTTATCTATTCATCGCTGCCTGAATAATCGCCTGAGAGATTCATCAAGACTTTACGCGGTGTTGTGCCTTTTGCGGGTCCGACAATTCCAGCAGCCTCTAACTCATTCATCAAATCCGTTGCGCGATTAAAGCCTACTTTGAGCAGACGCTGGAGCTGCGCAGTCGATGCTTTCTGTGAAGTAATGACAAGGGATTTTGCCTCTTCAAAAAGTGGATCAGATGAGTCATTTGAGCCCGCATAGCCGGCACGATTATCATCAGCCGCTTCTTCTCCCGGATCAAAACTGTCATCATAATCCGGCTCAGTTTGTCCCTTTATGAAATCAACGAGTGTTTCAACATCATCATCAGAAAGAAATGCGCCCTGCAAACGCACAGGATGGTTCGCATCTATCGGCTTGAATAGCATATCGCCGCGGCCTAATAGTTTTTCAGCCCCATTTCCATCAAGAATTGTGCGTGAATCTGTGCCGGAAGAAACAGCAAATGCCACACGCGAAGGGACATTTGCCTTAATCAGACCAGAAATAACATCCACCGACGGACGCTGAGTAGCCAGAATCATGTGAATTCCCGCAGCTCTTGCTTTCTGGCCCAAGCGAATAATGGCATCCTCAACTTCTTTTGAAGCCACCATCATCAAATCAGCCAGCTCATCAACAATTACCACGATAAAGGGCAAGGGAATGTCCTTTTCATCAGAGTTTGCATTATTTTTCTCGATTTTTGCATTGTAGCCTGCCATATTTCGTACACCGACATGGCTAAAAAGCTCATAGCGGCGCTCCATCTCGTCGACTACACGCTGCAAAGCTCGCGATGCTTTACGCGGGTTGGTCACGACAGGTATCAATAGCTGAGGAATATCATTGTAAACCGACAATTCTACCATTTTCGGATCAACCATGAGAAATTTGACTTGACTCGGCAGTGACTTCATCAGAATTGAGGCGATAATGCCATTCACAGCCACTGATTTACCAGAGCCAGTTGATCCAGCAATCAGCAAATGCGGCATCCGCGTCAAATCAAAGGTTTTGATAGATCCGTCCAAAGCCTTACCCAGCGGGATTTCTAACAATTTGCTCGGGTCTGTCTTCGCTTCGTCCCACATCTCACGGAAGCCGACAGTGGCGATTTCCAAATTAGGTATTTCAATACCAACCAGAGGCTTGCCTGGAATCGGTGCCTCAATGCGAACATCAGTAGCAGATAAAGCTAGAGCCAAGTCATCCGACAGATTGGCCACTCGATTCACGCGCACGCCAGTCGCCAGTTTTATTTCATATTTTGTCACAGAAGGACCGACGACTGCAGTCTCCACACTGGCATTGATTCCAAAAGACTTAAACGTCTCTTCCAAAATAACAATATTTTTCTTGACTTGTTCACGTTCACGCGTTTGATTTTTCGGCGGTACTTCGGTTAGAAGCTGTGTGGTTGGAAGCTGATAAAATGACTTGTGCGGAGCGGAGAATCCAGAATATCGCCCTGCTGAAGTCTCATAGGAGTGTTCAGCATCAGAGTTGACCTCGGCAAGATCACTGTATTCAGGCAGATATGCAGCATTCTCGTCATCTGATGTTTCCCTTTCCTCAGGATAAACATCATGCCAATCTGCCTGCTTGTCTGTCATCATGCCTAAGGGACTGCGAAGCGGCTCCTGATACTGGTAATTATCAAAATTAAGCGCTTCGGCAACTGGCTGACTATAAATTCTATCCTCTATCGGAACAACACGATCAAAGCCTTGAGGGGCATCTTCAAAATCGTTGAAATCTTCTTCATTCTGATTCTGCTCTTGAAGCGCTTCATTTAGCGCATTCGCTTCAGCCTCTGCTTGCTCTTGCTCGACTTTTGCCTGCTTACGTTCTTCTCGGCTTTCCATCAATCCAGCCACAGTTTTTCTAAAGTAACTGGCAAGTTTATTCACCAAGCCGGGAACCGCAATAAAAACACCTGCAAATATGATAATCGCAGCAATAATGTAAACTCCCACACTAGAAAAAAGTGCTTTCGAAGGGAAATAGAGCAGCCAGCCAATAAAACCGCCAGCAGCGTTTTTCGTTACCTCAAAATTTCCAAAATCTTCCAGCACATTCCACAGCGCCGTATCATTTCCGAACTTATCCGCAAAAATTGCCTGAACAATCAGAATCACGCCTGCGTAAACTGTCAAAATTCCTGGGATTAAGCGATGATTCTCCTGAAAAATGTAGTTTTTGACAAGCCTCAGAAGCAAAAAAGCAAGGTAAAGTGTCAAAGCAACTAACGCTGTTGAGCCCACAACAAGCCGTACCAGGTTGTAAAGCAGCACACCAAAAAAGCCTAAACGACTGTACGCAAAAAACAGCAAAACTAAGCTCACGACATAGAGAACAATCTTCTGATTCGCAGATTTTTTTTTCGCTGTATTTTTTCGTGAAACTGGTCTTTTAGTACTTTTCGATGAGTTTACCCTAGCCATATTGCTACATTATATCACATTTTTTGATACAATATTTTTATGGAAAATCTTAACAAATACAAAGCCTTAGCCTTTTTTGATTTAGACGGCACTCTTTTAAATGCTGAATCCAAAGTTGATCAAGAAGTGGTTGACGGCTTGTCCCAACTTCGTGAAAACGGCATTTTACCTTTTATCGCCACTGGCCGTGGCCACTTCGAGCTCAGGCAGATTATGAAAGTATCCGGCATCACAGGCGCAATTGCGATGAATGGTCAATACATCGTTCTTAACGGGGAAGTCATTTATAAAGAAGCCATTCCAACTCCAAGCATCACGCGTCTATTGAATGCAGCCAAAAAGCAAAACGAGTCACTCGCTTTTTATGACAGCAAGCATTATTGGGTCTCAGAATTAACCGAATTCTCCCTTAAAGCATATGAATACACTCATGAAGCGCCTCCAGCAGTAGACAATGACTTGTACTTGACAACTGAAGTCAATATGCTCCTGGTTTTGACTGACAAGCTCTCCCAGGTAGAACAATACAAATATGAGGTGCCGGAACTCAATTACTTTATGAATTCCCCCTACTCAATTGATGTCACAAATGCTTCTACCAACAAGGGAACTGGCGTTGTTCATGTTAAGCAAGTACTCGGCTTTGACGGTCCTACATACGCCTTTGGTGACGGCCGCAACGACTGGCATCTCCTGAGTGCCTGTGATTACAAAACTGCCATGGGAAATGCCGTGCCCGAGCTCAAGGAAATCGCAGATTATGTCAGCACAGACAACACAAATCACGGCATTATCAATGCTTTTAAGCACTGGGATCTTATTTGATAAAAAACCTCGATTTTTTCGAGATTTTTTAATTCATTGATTCAAATCATCAAAGCGCTTGAGAAGCCGTGATGATGGCCAACTTATAGACATCTTCTTCATTACAACCGCGTGAAAGGTCTGCAACTGGTTTATTCAGCCCTTGAAGAATTGGGCCAAGCGCTTCAAATCCGCCTAAACGCTGTGCAATCTTGTAACCAATGTTGCCTGACTGAATTTCTGGGAAAATGAAGATATCAGCTTTTCCTGCCACAGTGCTATCTGGGGCTTTTTGACGCGCAACCGATGGAACAAAAGCAGCATCAAACTGTAATTCACCATCAACATCCAGCTCAGGATGTGATTCCTTGAGTATTTTTGTTGCTTCAACTACACGATCTACATCCTCTGACTTGCCAGAACCCTTGGTTGAAAAACTAAGCATGGCCATTTTTTGATTGATATCAAAAAGTTTAGCTGTTTCAGCGGATGAAAGAGCAATATCAGCCAGTGTCTGAGCGTCAGGTTTGATATTGATGGCACAGTCAGCAAAAAGATATTTCTCATTGTCATCACGTCCGCGTACCATAATGAATGCACCAGATACAGACTTAACGCCCGGTTTCGTCTTGATAATCTGTAAAGCGGGACGAACCGTTTCAGCTGTCGAATGAATGGCTCCTGACACCATACCGTCAACGATACCTGTTTGTACAAGCATTGTGCCGAAATAATTAGGATCTTTCAAGATTTCTCGTGCCTGATCTGGAGTTGCTTTACCGTTGCGGCGTTCAACAAAAGTATCGACTAAAGTAGGAAAACGTTTACAGTTGTTTGGATCATAAATTTCAAAGCCCTCGGGATTGATTCCACGATCAATCAGACCATTTGTAATCTCATTAATATTCCCTATCAGGACTGGAGTAATCAGCTTGTCAGCATTTAGACGATTTGCTGCGCCTAAAATACGCGCATCCGTGCCTTCTGGAAAGACGATTTTCAAGCCCTTGCCAGTGATCTTTCTTTTGAGTGATTCAAAAAGTTCCATAGATGATACAATTTCTCCTTTATTTTTCTTTCATTATAACACAAAATATCACAAAGATTCTCTGCGGGCTCATGGTGTAAGTGTCAAATGAATTGCGGTGAACCAGACAATCTATATAAAAGTGTTTAAATGCTGATATCCACCTATTACTCTCTTTCATGAAATTTTTTACAAAAGCATTCATTTTTTGGATTTTTTCACTTGTCGTAATCATACAGTTTGTATTCTTCTATCAATTTTATCAATTTATCAGAATAATTTAAATCCGTCGCATAACCTGAATTCTGTACAGCTTGAGCAGCCTCGATATAATTTTCTGCTGATAAAACGGATTGATATTTATTCGGATCCCAGTTGACACCGTTCACGAAAAGCAGACTATGTGCATCAACCGACTCTTGCCAACTCTGGTAAACACGGAAGTTGTCGTTGATCGTTATCCATTTACCATCTTCATATTCCTTTGTTTCAAGACTGACTTGGGGTGCATCTCCATAAGCTTTTACGCCAAAAAGATTGTCATACTTGGCTGAAAGAAGACTACGGCCAAAATCCGATTCCAAACAGGCCTGCGCCAGTGTCAAGCTAGACAGAATGCCGTACTTCTCCTGCTCAGACTTTGCCAGGGGAGCGATCACTTGGATGAAATGTCTTTTTTCAAAAGCTTCATAATTTTGATCGAGATTCTGTACAGACTGTCTATCAGAAGTATTTGAAGCAAAGGCCAAACAAACAAAGACGGAAAAAAGTATCAAAAAAAGGCTGAGCGGAATGTGGCTGCTTGCCTTTCGATTTTTTGGTTTTTGAGAGGTTGTTTTCAATGATCCGGGCGAACTAAGACTATATGATGATGATTGATGTTTCACGTTTTCCGCTCCAATTCCGCTCCAAATATACGTTTAATCTATGTTAAATTTATTCAGATCTTTCACTCAAATTATAGCATAGTTTTCCGCAAGTCAATACAATTTTTGCAAAAGCGCAAAAAACCTCCACCCACTTATCAGTAGCAGAGGTTAGTAGTTAGAGCTTTACTTTCAAAGAAAGCAACAGGCACTGCCAGAATCGAACTGACCAAGCTCCATGAGTGCCTACAGAGCGCTGCACGTTAGCGCTCAGAATCAAGAATTGGAGATTCCTCTTTTCTTATTTTTTAGTCGTGCTATTTGTTTACTTTTTGAAGCTGTCAATATTGCTGAACTTGTCAACGCCAAGATAGAACTCTTGAACGACAGTAAGCAAATCAGCGCCTGTCCACGGAATCAAGTCGTCTTGCTCGTTCGCTTTCTGAAGCGCTGCCAATGCGGCAGGGTTACCAATATAGCGGAAAGTGTGAGCTTCTGCATTGTACTCCCAGACAGAGTCTTTGGGAAAAGTGAGACCGAAGCCTTGGAATTTTGAAGTGAGTTGAATGTACGACATTTTTTTGAGTCCTTTCTTTTTAGCCTGTTCAGGCATTGTTTGAGCGGGTTTTCCGCTTGCGATTTCTTTTGCACGATTGACAATCCAGTCAATGTTGAGTCCGCCTGAGCAGACAGTGGCACAGTTAGGCATTTCACGATGTCGCACAATGTGATTTCGGTCAATCGGAATGCCCCGCCGTGTGGCGATTTCAGCCACCAGTTGGGCGGATTTCTCCTGATTTTCTGGGCTGACAAGCCAGCTCGGATCTCCCGTTGAATTCTGGTGCTCAATCCCGATGGTATGACCGTTGTTGTCATAGCCAGCAGCACCGCAATGCCAGGCAACAAGCTCCTCGTCGAGGCAGGAAATGATTTTCCCGTCCTCGATTTGATAATGTGCCGAGGCTTGTCGATTGATCCAACAGTTAGGAACGACACCTGAGCCTGTTCCTGCATTGTGGTGCAGTACAATCATGTCAATCGGGCTTCTGTGACCACCGAAGTGGCCCGACGACTGCCAGCTCCAATCTCCGTCTGTTGCTAGTTTAGATACTGTCATTCTTTGCCTCCTGCTTCAGGTCTTTGAGATACTCATCTGCATTCTTCGCAGCTGCAGTAAAGCTGTTGTTTTTCCACCAGCTCCACAGCGCAGCAACTACTGTGATTGCTGTCGTGATAAGGTTTGTGATAGTTGCATCATCGACTGGAATCACAGCATGACCTGTTGCAGTCAAGAGCTGATTAACTAGTGCGACGACAAGAAGTGATGTCCGCACGATTGTTGATGTTTCGATTTTCATTCTTCTTTCTCCGTTTCGATTAATTTTTGATGATTTAAAAACTCATTGATTTGCTTTGAGACAAAACTATTTCCGCCAAGTTTGTGATATTTATCTGCAAAATATAGCAGCTCGCTTGAAGATAGCCTCCTTGAATTAATACCTTCGAGGATTTGAAGACGCAACACTTCTTTCTGGAGTTCGTTATAATCGCCTGACATCTGCAGCTCAATCGTATTCAGCCTCTGGTCGAGTTCATTAAATTTGTTCTCAAGTTCTTCAGTAATTTTCTTGGTAACTGCATTCCAAGCTTTGAAGAAGGCACCACTTAGAATTACCAAAATCGTTAAGTTGCCAGGATTGAAAATATGTGTGATTATTCTTAATATGTCTTGAGCTAGTATATTCAATATTTTCTTGTCCTTTCTAAACTCATTTTGAATCTGCAGTGCTTGGGCTTTCTGATGTGGTTTGAGTTGAATTAGATGATGCCTTATTCTGCCCGATCGCTGCCGTGCGAATTTGTTTCAGCTTTGCCACTATATCTGCATAAACAGCCGCCTCGTTAGCAAAATAAACAGATGGATTCTGGATGCTGACTGAGAAAGTGTAAGATCCGTCTGCTGCAATGGTTCCGCTGGCATAAGCAACGTCTGTGCCGTTGATGTTTGATGTGGCTGCGGTTGTAGTATTTGTATTGTCATTTACTAAGGTCATTTTTTAATCCTCTTTTTCTTTGGTTTCTTCCTCTAATATGTCCATAATTCTGTCATAGATGGTTGCTTCTTGCGCTGAAAATTCTTGGTCGAGACTGTCCAAAGCGACAGTTAAAAACTTAATGTTAGGGCGGTACTCGTCGATGTTGAGATATGTCTGTTCCTCATTCAGTTCTTGGAGGGCTTTATTAACCTCATTAATTTTTCCATCTCGCCAAATAACTTGGCCATTTCCGTCACGTATCAAATTTCCTGAATCGTCATGTTCTCCATACTTTTCAATTATTTCATTCTGATCATTGGAATATTCTTGTAGCTTGCTCTCTATCTTTTGAACAAGTTTTGAACGCGCTCGACTCGCCTTGTTTTTAAGCTGGAGGTTAGCGAGAAACTCTCCAAATGGTTTTAGCTCATAATTTTTGAAACTTAGCATTTTTTCTCCTTTAAATTTGGTGTTTTATTTTTAACTATTGCCGCTAAATCCGCCTTGCACCCATGTCATGGTGCCAGAATGGACTAGGAATAAGTTAGCTTTTTCCGTAAATACTACTCCAGCTTTTCCTCCAATAATCCCAATATACACGCCTCTCGTTCCGTCACCAGAATTAAAAGAGGTTATAGTGAAAGGCGTACCGTTGTTACTGGCATAGTTAGTCCCCACAAATGTAACACCGCCGTCTGCACGCAATGTTTGCTTAGCAATTAAATATTGACTCAGTGTCAAAGTACCGCCGGCCAGACGATCAGCTGTAATTGTACCTGCCGCGATTTTTGATCCGTTAATGCTCCCTGCGCCTATTCTATCTGCTGCTAGAGTGCCTGTAGAAATACTCCCGGCGTTAATTCCGATTATGGTCATGTTTGAAGCGTTAATCGTTCCAGCGGTAATAGTTCCAATGTTGCTGCTTATAGCTGACAAACTTGTGATATTCAGTTTATCCGCCGTGATAGTATCTGCAGCTATTCTTGCCGCTGAAAGCGTCCCAGTGGTAACACTTGTCGCGCTTATGTTAGTTACTGTTACTTTGCTAGCATCAATGGTACCTGCTGTAATTGCTCCAAGATTCGCATTGATGGCTGCTAAATCGGTGACCGTAAACTTATCCGCCGTGATAGATCTTGCAGCTATTTGCGTCCCTGTTATGGTTCCTGCCGCAATTTCAGAGGATGTAATCGTACCTGCCGCAATATTATTTGACGTTATACTGTTAGCTGCGATCTGAGCAGCCGTAATGGTGCCGTTGACAATCAAAGACCCTGGTGTCATTTTCCCGATGAAAAGATTTCGAATTAGCTGAGTTCCTGAAAATGTCGTGTCATTTTCCTGAATAAATGTCTTTATGGTTCGAGTATCATTAGCAGTTGTGATATTGCCTGAAATTGTCGAAGGCGTCACGCTGGCATATACATTTCCGACCGTAGGGTAATTCCATATTCCATTGTAATTCTTAGCAAAAAAACCGATTTTTGTTGTAACTTGGGCACCACTCGAGTTTTGTACTGCATTATAAACTTCTGCTGATAGATAGTAAGTGTCGCTTCCATTGACAGGAATGTCCTTAGAAGTTAGGGTATCTCTGGTAACTGTGTTTTTTCTAAACCAAGGGTCGCCTGACAACTTGCCTGTTTTAGTAATACAGACATTACTGATGGTTACTGTTGATGTCGTTGGAAGGTTGTCCAATCTATACTGGATACCCGTTGCAGTTGCTGTTGAGACTTCTGCAGCGCTAATTGTATTAATATATGTAACTGAACCTGATTTCTGTGAAGAACTGATATTTTGCCCAGCGGATATATTTCCCCAGGGAAGACCATTCCATTGTAGGCGCAGCGATCCAGTATAATTATTAGCGGTATCTGTTATTGACCAATAATATGTTATAGTGACCACATCTCCTGCTGAAAAGTTTGTCGCATATGTACCGCTCGTAAACTTAAGATCCCCGCCACATTGATTTTTAGTTGCATTCCCCGTAGCCACCATACTAGTCCCGCTCAACTCAATCAGATTGCAAGGTGTAAATCCATAGAAAGCAGCTGTAGCACTATTTAATGTTGAATAATTTTCAAAGTCTCCAATTACCATTTTGTCCGTTGTAATCGAATTTGCTGCTATTTGCGAACCTGTGATTGTATTGGCGGCGATATCTTCAGCTGTGATAGTTCCAGCAGCAATATTGCTTGAGGTAATCGTGTTTGCGGCAATATTGTTGGCAGTAATAGTCCCTGCTAGAATTTTGTCCCCTGTAATGGTGCCTCCAGCAATTTGCGTTCCAGTGATAGAACCTGAGACAATTAAGCTGCCACCTGTTTTTTTGTAAATTTTGACATTCCGCACTGCGTGATATTTTCCGTCATTCACGTTGAAACCGAGTAAGAAAAACTGTCCTGTTTCCCAATTGGAGGGTAAATTTAGTGTGATGTTATAATTTCCCCAGCCTGCTGTGGCATTAAAACCTGCACTCGCGGATGCGTTGGGGGAAGTACTGCCGATGGACGGATATATGTAAGCTTGCACATAGAAGGTTCCCACATCTGCTGTTGCTGTGTAAAAATCAAAATCCCAAGAAAGTTGGTCTCCAGCAGAAAAACTATTCGAAGTGTAGTCTGTCATCCAGATATACTGACCTGAATTGCTTTGCTTTCCAATTTCAGGAATTCCTGAACCTGGGATGACTCTACTATTTGTTCCCCAATTTGTGGCAGAAAGCTGCTCACTCCCTGGAACGTTCTCGTCAACTTGAGCATAATTGTTGGTATCTCCAATCATCAGCTTATTCGCTGTGATAGAATTAGCTGCTATCTCTGAGCCAGTGATTGTCTTGGACGCTATCTGTGTGGCAGTTATGCTGTTAGCCACGATTTTGTCACCCGTAATAGAATTTGCCGCGATTTGAGTCGCTGTGATTGTGCTAGCGATTAAATTATTGCCTGAAATAGTTTGTGCTGCGATCTGTGTTCCAGTTATCGTTCCGTCTACCAAAAGACTGCCTTGAGTCTTTTTAAATATCCGAACATTCTTAATTGCGATATTATTGACAGGAGTTGCATTGGGTCCCAGAAGAAAGTAATTTGCATTGCTTGGTAATGAACCTATGGTAAGGGTACCAGTATATGTTGTCCATACACTCTTGGGAATGCTCATCGCTGGAGCGTAAAACATTGCAACTGGCGGATTAGGTACAGACGTATCATTCGAGTAAAACCAGATACCCCCAGATAAAGCAGGAATTTCAGCATTGTTAGCAAAGATATCAAACGAAAACTGTAACTGATCACCCTGTTTAAAGCTGTTTGATGTAAAATCTGTAAGCATTAGGTAATTGAATGAAGGATTAAATGGATCGGCTTTTTGAAGTTCATTTACCCCGTTGGAGTTGTATATTCTTACAGCTCCAAAATTATTCACAAGGCCTGCTGATAGATTGACTGAATCAGGAATATTCTCATCAACTTGGGCATAGTTATTAAAATCTCCAATCATGAGACTAGATGCAGTTATGGAGTTAGCTTTGACATTTGCACCTGTGATGGTTCCATTCGCTACAAGGTTTCCTGTGATAGTTGCATTAGCAATCCAAGCCCCTTGAATATAGGCATTATCAAATTTGACATTTTGTGCTTGAAGTAACCATTGCACCCAGTTTGTGCCATTCCATTGATATGTAAAATAAGGCGATAACGTTTCTCCTCCGACTACTAATGGCGTTGTGCCAGTGTACTTCCAAAGCATGCCTGCATATTTGTCCACGGGTGGTATTGTTCCCTCAGCCACGGTTGAGCTTTGATTGGCGACCCCTTGATCATATTCGGAGAAACAATATTCAGTTGGTAAAGGCTTAGAATTGCGCTCTAACTTGATGTTGCGGATTTTAAAAGTGAAAGGATAGGTCACGTTTGAAGGGGCTGTAGAAAGCTGAATTCCTAGATTGGTATCGCTAATTCTGAGAGAATCGCCATTTTGAAAATTAGCTGATTTCATTTTCGAGCCAAACCAAATCTTATTCCAGCGGTTTGCTACTGTGAGCGAGCTCCCTCCATAAAAACGCTGTGTTCCATCATCATTGTCATTTCCAACGTTTATTCCTAACTTGTAGTAACAGTTGATGTCGTTATTTATTTTGAAGCCGCCAAATGGCTCCATGACTTCGTAACTGATTACAAAATACTCGGACCAATCAACCGGAAAATTTTCGCCAAGTGTTGCCGGAAGTACAACGAGTTGTCCCCATACATCTGCTTTCGCATTATTCACAGTTAACGTCCATGTATTCGTGGACTCATCATAGTTACAGCTATCTACGCTTTTTGATACGAAGCGACGCTTGTCAAGAAAATTAGGGTTAGGTTGAATTGCCGTAATCTGCTCAAATGCTTTATCAACTGCTGCGTTAGCTGTGCTGTTAGCCGCATTCGCATTTGTGTTGGCTTGATTCGCTAAAGTCTGGAGGTTATTCAGCGAGGATGTCACGCTCGTTAGAGAATTCCTAGTGCTGTCTACTGCAATTGAAGCTGAGTTCAATGCATTTGAAGCACTTGAGAGTTTTGTCGCAAGGCTTGATTGAGCTTGGCTATTTACTATAGCAGCCGAATTAGCTGCGGCTGCAGCGCTACTGATTGCTACGTTCTGACTCGAGATCTTGGCGTCATTACTATTCAGATGAACACTTAAGCTTGATTGTGTTGCAGCGTTAGTAACCATAGCTGCCGATAAACTAGATTGAGCATTCGCATTGGACATCGCCGCCATGTTCGCAGCACTCACTGCTGCACTAATTGCTGAGCTATTACTTGACAGCTGTGCATCGTTGCTGGAAAGTCGTCCGACAATGCTTGCTTGTGAGCTAGAGTTTTGTGACAAAGCCACACTTGCGCTGCTGATGACTGATGAATTGCTTGAAATCGCTGTAGCAAGACTTGACTGAGCAGCACTGTTTGCAGCTAGATCTTTATCAAGTTGATCAAGTACTGGCTTAATTTCAGCTGACAAACTGGATTCAAATATTTCCTGCCAGTCGGAACTGATGATCTCAACCCACTGCTTCCCGTCCCATTGGTACACGATTGTTGTTTCGCCATCTTTTGCGAAGAAAATGTCGCCAACCTTAGGGGTTGGCGGAAAACCGCCAGACAAAGGTCCATAATAATTCGTATTTTTTCCATTTGCTGCCTGAACTGCTGCTAAAGCCGTTGAGCTAGCCACTTTCACTTCTGCTGTAATTTGATTAACAGCGTTGGCCAAGCTTCCTTGAACAATCGTGTTTTGGCTTCTATCGCTGTCTACCTGATTTTTCAGCGTTTGTAAGTGTTGATTGAGCTGTAGCATTCTGTTCAACAGATTTTGAGAGACTTCATTAGCCAAACGAATGAAATTTGTAAATACTATCTGATTCTTTGATGGATCAGAAAAACTCATTTCGATTTCTGAAACACGTGCACTGAGTTCGAGCCCGCCTTCAAAAAAATCAAAATTCATGTCAGTGATTCTGACAGTATCTCCAATACCCAAACTACCTGAATTTATATTTCCAACTGATTTACTAAAAACTTGTGAATTCATCTGGACTTCATAAGTCACTAAAGGTAGCGAATATTGTTTAATCTGAGCAAAAGCGTAATTCCATAAATCTTCAACACTGTTTGCGTCAATTGAAAAATCTCTTCGAATCCAGATGTTTCCGCTTCCCTTGTCCCCCAGCTGTGAAGGGAAAAGTCTTGCGGAGAGCGGCGCGTAAGCTGTGTTTTCACCCTTATTTTTGTAATAAGCAACTTGACCCGCATCATTGACAACTTTCCAATTTGACCCTATCCAATCTAGTTTTTTATTGTTATCAGTGACTGTCGTAGCAGTGAATATCTGAGTTTTATCAATTTTTCGTGAAACGCCAGCTACCTCTTTGCCAAAAACTAAATTAACATCATTGCGTTTTTTTCCAACACCATTCTCTGGAAAGAGGTTTAGGAAAAGACCGTTCAGGCTCCCGTCGCCGTTTATCTTTGTCTCGAATTGGAACTCTGCATTAAAACTGTTCAAAATTGAGAGGACTCGTGCAAGCTTTTGTTCCTGAGTATCAAAGGTCAATACCTGAGTGGTTTTAAAGGATTCTTCGCCTTGAATGACAACTTTGGCGTCAGTTAATCCAGCTGCATTTTGCAAATACCATAATATCGAATGTTCATCTGTATTAACAAAGGCGTTGAGAGATTCGTTGATTAATTCCAGATTCAAGTTTTCACATTGAACCTTGATTGTAAAATCATCTTCTTCTAGTATTGAAATGTTGAATAAATGAGTCTTTCCCTCATAAAAGAACGAAACATAACCTTGCTCTGTTATTGCAGAGACATCTATATTTGCAATATTATCTACATTCTTTTTGTTGATTGAAAAATCAAAAGTACTTGTTCCTTCACGTAAATAGCGATGCCAATTATCATCATAGTAATGAAGCGCTTTGGGCAAATCATTATCTAGAATTCCCACTTTTTTTAAAGTAGAATCATGAATCGTCAGCTGCATTACAAATACCTCTCTTTCCAAGTCACTTCAATGTCAGCTTCAACAGGGCTAGAAAGCTCAATATCTACTTCTTGCTGACCAGGCGACACTCCAAATGCCTTTGAGCCAGTGATGAGGTCTTGCATTGCTGGAGTTGCGCCATAAATGCTGAAAATCTTCCCGCTTTCCATGTCTACTTTTAAAATATTTCCTTTCTGATACTTGTTGGGATTAGCTGCAACTAAGGTAGATTTATTGACAGTCATTGTGGTACTGGAAGTCATGTTTGTTTTTGAAAAATTAAAAGCTCTTAACGTTAAGTTTGACATTTTACTGCCAACACCATTGATGTCAGCAAAGCCGGTGAAGTCATCATCCGTATATTTGCCATTTCCAATAAACAAATACACGGACGTGCATACAGAGTGAGTGAATTGAGGCGCAATACTAGGGACTCGACTTTGTCCGTCAAGCTGGTAAGAAATCACGCCGTCATTCGATTTAATAATCGAAACGCCACCTTTTCCTTCATTAAAGAAAGCATTATTGTTTCCAGGAGCAGGACGATCATTATATCCTCCGTTGTCACAGTTGTAGATGACCCGCTGCATTTCCTGACCGCCGACATAAAACTGAAAAGTCGCCTCATTGGCAAGGATGTTACTGATTGAGCGCCGATATTTTTCAATGATGTAACCACAAATCACATGGCTTTCGCTATCGAGATATAAAAGTTGCAAAAGACCACCTTGACCAAAACGATTGGCCACTGACATAACATTGGAATAAGAGTTAAAGAATTGAGCGCCAGTGTCTCCATTCTGGTCTGTTGGAATATTTATCTGTAATGCTCCGCCGACATATAGCGCATCAGCTGGGAAAGTATTTATTGGATTAAAGCTGATCACTTGAAGTCCAGAATTTTTTAATTTGTTAGGATTTGGGCTTGTATAGGGGTGGTCAGGATTATCAAGGGTGCTGTTAAATTTAACAACGCCTTGGCTCGCATAAACTTTACTATTCTGAGGGCTTGTAAGTGGAGATTCCTTCCAGCCCTTTGTGAAATATAAATCATCTGCCACACTATCCAGCCAAAGCCCGCCAGCATTTATCAGCTGCTGAGAGAAATTTTTCGTGCTTGTTGTAGTGGTGGACGACGTGACTTCTTTTCCGACACTGCCCATCTGCAGTACACCTTTGGAGCCTACAATTCCAACATTTGCTGTGTTTCCCTTTAAAGTAATCTTGTATGTTGGAAAACAATCTAGAGTCCCCTTGTTATCAATGATGACTTTATATTTACCTGCTGACTGTTTTGTAATATTACTCGACTTCTTCGTAGAGACAGATTCCGCATAGCCTGAAGGAACAATAAACGTCAAGGTTCCTGTTGATTTCATAAAGTCGAAATCATAAGCTTGATCTCCATCAATAACAGCAAAATACATCAGATCAGGCTCATCATCAAAAACAAGTGGTGCTGGTTCGCCACTATTTAGTATTCCCGCTAGTTTTCTTTTTAATTGTGAGATCTCTGCTGTCGTTCCATACTTGATAAATTCAAAAGATACTTTAGCAGAGTTGATGGTTTGGCTGATAAAATCAGCACCTTGATAAACTTGGCTTTGCAAATTATTCGTCCAGCCAGAACCTATGTCACGGTTTATCTTAGTTATGCCGTCAAATAGGTCTGTTAAGACAACTCCGTTAAATGTAATTTTCATATTCTAAATATAAAAGAAAAAGCCTGAAAAAATCGGGCTTTTCTGCTTTTAATTTAATATTCCCTGAAGTCGATTATTTCTATTCGTTTGGAATTTTTGTACATCTGTAATTGGCTGTGTGATTTCTCTGGCAAAGCTGTTTTTGTCCAAAAAAGCTTGAACATTTACTGGACGCTGGGCAATTTTTTTTATCGACTGGACCAGGTTTCCATCATCAAGATTTTTTAGAAGTTGAATAATTTGCCGGAACTCAGCAGTATTATCGTTTTGACTTGACGACATCACAAGTGTTTGCTGAGCCTGTTTTATCTTTGTAAGAAAACCAGAGTCTGCGGGAATGCCTACATCGTATCCCACACCGTCAGCATATTTTGGAATTAATTTTGCTGTCTGTTTTGCTGGGAGAACTTTCGTGCCCCGAGGCAAGTCCATTATCACATCACGGGCTGTTGGTATGAACCTTTCACCAGTTGGCAATGTGATAAGTTCACGGTAGAGAGAACCTTTCTGATCGTTTACCAGGGCTGGACCACCTTTGTGATAATCGGTTCCTTTTGCATGCCCAGTAACAGTTTTGACAATATTCTGGAATATGCTGGTAATCGTTACAGTTTTATCTTTCACCCCTGCTATGGAATCTTTAGCTGATCTAACTGCCGCTCCTGTTTTATCTTCTGCAAGCAGCTTTTTTTGTTCAGGCGTTAGAGCGTTCCAACTCTCCAACGCACCTGCTGCAACTCCCTTTTTATTCATGAAGTCACTATTGTCAGCCAGCATTTGCTTCAATTCAGCAGGCATTTCATTCCAAGCATTCAAATTATCTTTGCTCGAAGTAATGGCGGCAATGGCAGGGCTACTGTTTACCAAAAGCTTTTGCTCTTTCGGTGTGAGCTGATCCCACAGACCGCTGGCAATAATTGCTTCGGCAACCTTCTCTTTCGCATTTGATGTCAACTTAGCATTCTTTAGAATAAATTGCATGTTCGCCCAACCCTCAGGCGTTTTTATCGAATCTTGTAAAACCTCGGGCAGATTCGTCTTTATCTCCCCTGTTTTCGGATCAAGCACCATTCCATTCCAAGCTTTGTTAGCATCTGCCGTATCCTGGGACATTTTCGATGTAGATTTGGCCAGCAAATCAATTTGAGAAGCGCCCGTTTTCCCTGCTTTTTCAATTTTCTTTGCAACTTCTTCAACCGTTGTTCCATATTTTTCAAATTCTTTTTGGATTTGTGTTAGGGCTTCACTCGCCTCAGCTCCTGTTTTAGGATTGACTCTACTTTTTGTAGAAAGCGCCTTTTCCGCAGCTTCCTTGTAGGTTTTCTGGTATTCAAGCATGGTATCGTTGTGGCGCTTTTCCTCTGCCTCAATTTCAGAATTGATTTCTTTTCTGGCTTTTTTATCAGATGTGACTTCAAGACTGTCTTTTAAAGTTTTGATCGTCTTTTTTGATTTTGATACTTCTTTATCCATCATTGAATCAACACTGTCCATCAAATCCTTTGCTGAGTTCTTTGACATATCTTGTACATTTCCAGAAAAAGCGGACGCAACATCTATTAATTTCTGTCCAGAAACTCCAGCTGATTCGGCCACCGAAGTTATTATCTGACTTTGAAGACGTTGCGTTTCAGCAATTTCTGTTTGTGTCAATTCACGATTGTTATCTGCCGCTGTCTGGTAGATCTGAGCAATTCCAGCGGTAATAGTATCGACGTTAGTCTTTTGCTGCTCAAACCCATTTGTCACCTTTTCAACAGTTTCTTTGGTAGCACCAACTTTTTCTAAGGTTTTCAAAGCAGCCTGTTCGGTGTCATCAATAGCTTTTTTGGCTGAGGTTGAGAGCTCATCCAGCGCTGTTTTCACACCGCCGATCGCGGGTGCACCTTGCGCATTAAATTGAACAACTGAGTCTGTAACCTTATCAAAGGCACCTTTCATAGGTTCAAGTTTATTTGCTTGAGCATCGGTGATGTCTGCGCCCCACTCATTGATTTTTTCTTGACTTTTTCTGAAATCCTCCGTCAATTTCCAAATGGTGAATACAGCAATTGCCGCTCCTGCAATTCCAAGCGCAACTGGTAGTGCGCCAATACCTGCGCTAAGAAGTCCGGCTCCTTCAGCAGCACCTGACATAGCTGTCCCAGCAGCGGTTGCCGTCGTCCCCGCTGTACTTAAAGCTTCGGATGCTAATCCTGCAGCACTACTTGCTTCTTTGAAGGCTTTTCCCCCTGCAATAGCTGCCTTTATTTTTGAAAAGCCTGTCGCAGCCCCTCCCAAAAGACTCGACATGTTTCCGAATACATTTAGCATCGGGTAAGAAACAGCAAGAATACCAGCCATTTTTATAATCGTATCTTGGACAGGTTTTGGCATCTTTGAAAAACCGTCAACCAAGTCTGAAAGCCCTTGAACGACAGGAATAATCGTTGGCAGAAGTTTTTGACCCAGATTAATACTCAATACTTCCAGCTGAGCCTTTGCTTTCGCGAAATCGTTAGACGCTGCGTTATTCATCTGATCTGCCAAATCTTTAGTATAACCGCTTGCACTTGATGTTTCTTTTGACAAGTCCTTAAGTGCATCAGCCCCTTGATGCGTTAAGATATTCATAGCTGTTTGCCCTTTTGTACCGAAAGCCTGTGCTAAAAGTCGAGATTTTTCGACATCATTTAAGCCGCTTGTTGCTTTCTGAGCCTTAGCAATAACATCGGAAAGATCCAACGTTCCATTTTCTACATCATCAACGTTGATTCCCATTTCTTTTAGTGCTTCTGATGCTTCAGCTGAGTTAATTCCAAGTTCTTCCATTGCTTCAGCTGATTGTTTAGATGGACGAAGCAGAGATGTAAGTACTGAACGAAGCCCAGTACCAGCAGACTGTCCTTCAATACCGTTGTTTGAAAGTAGTCCAATCGCCGAGGCCGTATCCTCTAAAGACATACCCACACCATTTGCAACTGGTCCAACATATTCCATAGCCTCCCCCATATCCGCAAATCCAGCAGCAGTCTTATTAGCCACGAAAGAAAGAGTATCTGTCACACGTTGAGTATTCTTTGTCATTGTCGCCGTGTCATTTGCCTTTAAATTAAATTGCTCAAGAATAGAAGTAGACGATGACATGACTGTATTGAAATCTTCCCCTGAAGCTTTTGACGCATCTAAAATCGCCGGCATTGCACCCAGAGTCTGATTGTAGTTGTAGCCTTTCTTAATCATCTCTTCCATGCCCGTATTGATGGAACTTGTCGCAATACCATACTGAGTCGCCCAGCCTTTTGAGCTGGATTCCAATTTTTCAATCTGACCATTCAGCTTATCTGCTGGAGTACTATCCGATAAGAGAGCACGTATCGCTGTAAACTGCTGTTCAAAGCCTGCAGCTGCTTGTACTGACTGAGCCAACCCTGCTGTGATTGCTACACTGACAGGCATCATTGCATTTCCAGCGCCTCTCAGCTTAGAGCCTACATTATTCATGGCGCTTCCGAAGGAAGCTGCCTTACTTGTTGCCAAGTACTGTTGCTTAGCAACTTCTTTGCTTGAAGCAATCATCTCCAGCAATTGTGCATTTGCTCTCGAAACTTCAGACGCATATTGAGAAGTCTTTGAGCTAGCTTTTCCACTTGCATCAATCGAACCTAGATAGCGATCTTTCAATTGATTAAGCCGCGTTGACTGCTCCTGAATTTGCTTGTTCAAAATTTCAGTTGGAGCAACTATGCCCTCAACTTTCTTTCCGTATGTAGAATAAACTGCCTGAGAAGTCTTCAAATCATTGTTCAACGTCTTAATTCGCTTTTGAACGTTAGTAATACTATTTGAGAATGCTTTGTCATCAAGTCCAAGTTCTACGATTAAACGCCCTAACGGTGTTCCGCCTGCCATGTTTCCCTCCAGATTTTGTCTTTATTCAATCCTAAATTAAAAAAAGCCTCAAAATCGGGCTTTAAATTTTAGGGTTATTATGAAGCAACAGTATTAATGTAGTTGTCCAGTTAAAAAAGCAACTAGTAAGACAACACCGGCCAGAAATAGATAAAAGTAAAGCAAAAATATCCATTGCTTTTTAGTTCCAAAAATTCTTTGCTTAAGAGAAATTGCACTATTGCTTGACACTGAAAAATAAGCAATTCCTGAGACTACCAAAAACACCAACCCAAGAGCTAGGCCGATTAGTGCACCAACGCCCCAAATAATAAGAAAAATCAGCAACATCACTCCACCTCCTTTGATAGAATTATACTTGCTTCTCGAAACTTATTTTTAGTTCCGTATCTGTAGCTTCAGCAATGTCTAATAGCGTAGATACTTTTGCTTGGAAATATCCGCTCTCAAGCCTAGCGATAGAAGATTGTGGCTTATTAACAATCTCCGAAAACTCTACCTGGGTTTTTCCCATTTCTTTGCGTAAACTCTTTATTGCTTTACCAGCTGGATTCCTCATACTTGTATTATATTACTATCGCTATATTTTGTCAACTAAAAATACCCTTTTTTCAGGGCATTTAGTTTTTTTAATGCAAGCTACTGGTGAAGTCACCAAGCGACTGCACCTCCTCAACTTTCTTGACATCTTCAATGCGTTTTGAATCAATCACAGCCATTACTGTATCAAAATCATTATTTAGCAGGTCATCAAGCGTGAAGCCTGAATCACTTTCGACTAGAGTTTTGATAAAGCTCAGATATTGTTCTCTAGCAACTCTGAAGCTGACAGTTCCTTTTTTGAGCCACCTTCTTCCACGCCAAGAATCACATTTGTAATTCTGTCCAATGTAGGATTCAAATCCCAGGGATCAGTCCCCATAAGAATTGCTTCAGGAGTGAGAGATTTATTTGAGAACAGGCCAGAAACGAATTCCAATCTTTTCTTGATGACTTCAACCCCAGTCAATTCTGTTGATTGCTTGCTGAAATCATCAAGCATCGTCAAATAATCAAGATATTTCTGACCGCTCACATGCTCCTCGGTATATGTGACATCGCCATCCTTACTATGCAGCGTAATCTCAAGTTTAGCCATCATCAAGCCCCCGCAACAATTCCAAGTGACGTTTTCACAGCGGCAATTGCTGTATCTGTCGTTCCAACATATTTCGTATAGTAACGCCCCTCGTCATCGGCACTGACTGCATAGCTGATTGTTTCCGGCTTTAGTTCCGTTGCCTTTCCCTGCAAGGTTTCAAGGTCTGTACCGTCATATGAGAACTTACCCGACATGAATCCCAACAAGACAGAATTTCCACGAATATCCGAATCCTCAAGCAGAACAGAGCAATATGGCGCTTCTGTTTCCGAAGTCGCTGTCACAACACCGTTTTCATCTGCTTTCAATCCTAGAACAGCATCCAGCACTAGCTGAGGCATATCAATAATGTCTAAATCGATTTTTGCGTCTCCAACGCCTTTACTTGATACGTAATATGGCTTGTTAGAGCCATAAGTTTTTACAGGTTCAGAAGCAAGACCGGAAATCTTAGCAGTAGCTGTAGCACCACCGTCCTTCTTACCTGAAATCTCAAAGACATTTTTTCCAATAGTTGGGGTTGCGTTGTCTTGCACGCGAATTGTCAATTTTTCAAAACCAACAGTAGCCATATTTCACCTCTTTTTTAATAGTTTTCATAAAGCGGACTATAACCGACATAACGTCTGGCATCCGCGTAGCGATTTGTTTTCTCAAAGTATTCATCAAGTCCGTCGGACATCTGGACAAAGCCATGATTGAGCAGAATGATCTCTACTTTTCGCTGAAGTTTTTTCGCAGTCATTCTTTCTGCAGCTTCAACATTGATTTGGTAGATAAATTTCTTTGCAAGCGACTGATTCGATCCCATCGCTTCCTGTGCAGGCGGACCAATCGGCGCCACCGTGAGACTCGTTACATCAGCGGCAAGACTTTCCGGTCGAATAAAACTTTTCACAGCGCCAGCTTCCTTGAGCCACTTGATTTCATCGTCCGAAACCAGCCAATCCGTCAATTCTTGTATCATATCATGAAGTACTTCTTCTTGATTATTACTCATAGCAATAACTCCTCTAAATTATTAGCAATCCGATTTTTGTACTCTTGCGCTTGATTTTCAACAAATTTAGTCATCACACCATTACCAGCGCCTGGATGATAGACACCATCCTCAGTGTAGCCGAACTCGTTCAAGTGAATGAGACGCCAGTGTTCGCCACTGTTCCCCATCTTGATGATAGGGACACCCGAGGAACGCGAAACATTACCATGTGTAACACCCTCGGCAGAAATCCCAGTATCCGCATAAGCCGCACGAAGCGCACCGCTTAGCTCATCGACTTCTGTGCCCGCTTCGGTTCGCAGAGCTTTATTCACAACTTGGTCAACCTTCGCTTTCGCAAATTTCTGGTCAAGCTTGGCAAGAAGCTCATTAAGGCCTCGCACTTCCATAGTCGCACTCATAGATTACTCCCATTCAGCAAAATAACCAGCCAGCGCCGATCAGACAAATCAGGCCGAATATCAGCCACCTGCCAATATTTACCCTTGTAACGCAAGTCCTTCAACTCGACAAAGTGCTTAGTATCAGGCACATAGCCAGTCAGCGGGTCACGAATTCGAATCGTCATCGCGTTTTGAACAGACTTCACTTTCATAATTTCAACATCTTTGGCACTTGGATTATAAACCTCAGCCCAAGTGCTGAAAAGCTCTTTCTGCTTATTGTCGCGTTCATCGATGCCCTGGCTAATACCAGATTCATAAAAGGTAACAAGCGTCCGCAGACTGCCATTGTTCGTTTTAACTGCTGCCTGCTTTGCTTTTTGAGAACTTATCATGATTCTACTCCTTCGCCTTCGTCGTTCGCTGCAGATTTATACACAAGATGCAACTCGTAAATATCTTGCTTGTAATTCGGCAAGAATTCATCAAGCGCATCATTATAAATATATCGCGCACGGTCAAAGATAAGATCGCGAACCTCAGGGTCACTTGCGTTAGGCGAACCAACTCGGCGCAAGATTGCTGTGTATGATGATTCAAGCATATCTGTCAGCCGTTTCATCTCACTTGCGTCATCCGTCGTGATGTGCATGCGAGTTTTGAATGTGTCCAGCTGTTCTTTTGCAAACTCCTGCGCCTCAGTTAGATCCGCCATTATTTACCTTTCTTTTTAGGTGCTTTCTTTTCTGGCTGGTCCTCTGCTTCATCTGTGGAAGCAGATTTCTCAACTGCCACCACAAAATCCGCTCCCAGAACGTCCAGAATTTCAGCTTCACGTGACTTCGACTCATGAATTTCTTCGCCGACCTCACGCCAGTCGTTTTTCAAGCGGTCAAAGAATTGCTGTTTAACTTTTAACATAATTCCTCCTTACACCGAAGCCTTTGTCACATTGACCAAAACAGCAGTATTGTTATCGTATGGCTCGCCATAGTAGAAACCCTTACTCGTGTATAGCTGCAAATCTTCAAGAGCCAAAGTCTGGTCAAACTCCTGTAACGACATACCGCCGGTGAAAGCCCAATAACGATTTATTGCTGCGAAAATTCCTTTGCCTTGAGGCACTGCCATACACTGAACAACCTCAACGTTGAAAGGCAAACTCTCAACCCAGGCACCGTTTGCATTCAAGTACATCCACATCGCTGAAACCGTGTAATAGTCAAATGGACTGACTAAAAGTTTGACTTTGCCCGCAATATTAACCGGAACTTTTTCAACATTCACTGCCATCTTCTGCAGAATAGGCGCGAGAATCTTAGTAGCTGCTTTAACCAGCTGTTTATCATCCGCGATGTCAGCCAGCGTAGAGAGGTCACCAGATACTTTCTTGTCAGCGTAAGTGGTAATACCATCAACCACATTCGCGTCTTTAATCAAACCAACTGGCCTGTTTACACCATTTCCAAGAATAAGTGCCGTTTCCAGTGCCACACCAATCGCCTCAGACATCTGAAGAATGATGAAAGTCTTCAGCCAGCTGTAGCCATAATTAAGTGCGTCCTTAGGAACAACCACGAAAGCAGTGAGCTTGTTCTGGCTGAAATCAACCTCGTCAAAGCTTTGAGACAGTTGACCTTTGATTTCATCTGTGAACTTGCCCCAGAAAGCCGTTCCGCCATTATACAAACCTTTCGACTTAATCGCCTTCATGCGAAGTCCTGCATTCTCGAACTTAATCAAGCCCAAAATAGGGTGATCATAAGTCAATTCCAAGAAAACACGCTCGATGATTTCCAGAGGAATAACTACCTCTTCTTTCGTCCCAAGACCATCTGTTGTGATTGCATTGAAGAATTTCGTCTCTTCCTGAGACATTTTCTGTTCAGCACTCTCTTTGTAAAGCTGCAGCGTCTTAAGATTCTCAGCCTTGAGCTGTTCAAGAAGCTCTTCACCCAGCACATTCATTGCGTTGGCATAAAGTTTTGCCTGATCTTTCTCATCATCTGAGTTTTGCACAGCCTTCTGGTACTTCTCAACCGCAGCTGTATAGTTTTTAAGTTTCGTAAAGTCCATTAGACAATACCTCCAAATTTATATTTATTTAGTTTTTTGGGCTCAATCGAACCAGAAATAGGTTTACTGATTTTTGCTTGTTCAGCTTCCTGCGAATCTTCCTGCTCAATCAACTTGTCTAGCCGATTGGTAATCTCGGCCAATTGATCACTGTCAATCTTCACAGTTTTATCTTCATCAGAGTCATTTGAAGAGTCATTTGAAGAGTCATTTGACACTCCATTTTTCATAAAACTATTCCGAAATTCAGCAATCTTCTGGCTTGAAAATACAGGTGTTGCGGATGCAGCTAACTGCAAAGGCGATGTTTCAGTTTCCTCTTCAAACAGCTTTTCATTTGCTAAGCCTGCAGCAAGTGCTTGATCAGCTGTATACCAGGTCTCATTATCCATTGCCGTTTGAGCCTCATCAGCTGTACAGTTCATTCGTTTTGCGTACATCTGAGCAATACTCGCGGACATATCCTTGATAATCTTAGCTTCATGTTCAAATTTCAGATAATCGCCTTGGCTATATGACCAAACATTGTGAATCATGATTGAAGATGTCGGTGAAACAGAAATCTTTTCGGCTGCCAGCATTATCACGCTAGCAATTGAAGCGCAAAGCCCAGTAACCTCAGCCGTGATTTTTCCTGAATAATTCATCAGCTCCGTGTAAATTTCACTTCCGGCAAAGACTGAACCGCCACCTGAATTGATAGAAAGTTTAATGTCTTCTCCGTTAGCTTCTTTCAAAAATTCACTTACTGTTTTTGGATTTACACTATCAATCCCGAACCAGTCATAGAACCAAGCGTCAGAATTATCAACCACAGTTCCATTAATTTTGAGAATTTTCATCTACAGAATTCTCTCCTTTCTGATAATTTTTTGTCATGATGACCTGGTCACCATCTTCTCGTTGTGGCAATCCAAGTTCATCAAGCACTTGATTCACAGTAACCACACCACTTGCAGCAAGTTTATCAATCTTGTCAGCCAGCGCCAGAATATCCACAGATTTATAACCTCGAACACTCAGAGATTTACCCACTTTATAGCCCGAATACCCAAGCAGCAAATCTTCAAAAGCCTCTGAAACCTTCTTTCCGAAAGGTTCCATGACCACCTCAACAAACAAGTCAAAGTTTTTATCATTATCCGCCTTATCGCCGTGCATCAGTGAATTAGGAATTCCGAGAATGTCCGCCACATCATCAATATACTGTGCCTTTAGCGCCTGTAAATCTCCGATTTGACTACCTAAAGCCGCGCCTTTTGTCGAAGAAACTTCGTGATAAACTTCACGACCTTTACTTGTCGGAATAATCGCAACAGGTGCGCTTTCCAACTTTTTCAAAACACTCCCAAAAAAACTCTTCTGCTTATTTTCAGACTCATCCGCCTCAATCTTGTTGCCTTCTGGAAGTTCCAAAGTTCCACGAATCTGACCAACACGCAGCTGATTCGCAATCAACGAACCAAAGAGCTTCCCGTAGTCTTCCCAAATTGAGTTGACAAAGCCCTCAAGTCCAGAATTCTCACTGCAAATATAAAAGCAGTTGACTCCCGGCTGGAAAACAGCACCCATCAGCGCTTGGCTTTCAGCTGGTGCACGTGCCATCACACCATTAGTGAAATCAACCACTACACCAGAGTAAGAATTTCCAAGAAGCGAATAGTCAGTTACAAAACTAGAAGCTACATAGAAATTATTCTTATACATGACAACAAGCAAATCGCCGTAATTTATAAAGCGCTTTGCCATCTGCGATTTTAATTCCGCAGCCGTCTGATTCGGATTAGGCTTCATATTGAGCTTATAGTAGAAATCATCGCGAACCCTGGTCGAATCCTGCTTCACAACAAATTCAGATTTAGAAAATACTCGCGCAATATAATTCGCACAAGTCTCAAGCGCCAGATTCTTCAAAGTCAAATTTCTGTTTTGCTCAAAAATCGCAGTATCCCAAACATTCTCATACACACCAGAATCCAGACGCCGCGTGAACAAATCATTCCAAAAGCCCATTCATTTTGCCTTTCTTACTGATTTGTTTCAGTGTATACCAAAAAAAGCCCAAAAATCGGGCTTTTGTTGCAAAAACTTGACAAGATATAGCGAATCTGCTATAATTTGTATATGAAAAATCCTATATTTGATTATGTAAGACGACCCGACGGCTCAAGCGAGTTTGAGGATTTTCTGTCAAGTATTCCGATCAGCGATGCTCAGAAATTGCTTGCTGTCATCACAAAAACAGAAGAACATGGTCTACTAGTAGCCCAGCGCATAAAGTGGGTCAAGAAACTAGAAAATAATCTGTATGAATTGCGTTCTGAAGTCAGCGGAAACATTCAAAGAGCGCTATACTTCCAAGAGATTGATAACAAGTATCTAATTACCCACGGATTTACAAAAAAATCGGACAAAACACCAGAACGTGAAAAACAGCACGCCCGAAATATTAGGGATAAATATAATAAAGGAGAACTTAAATGACTCAGACACCTATTAGAGAACTCATAAAAAAATACGATCAAGAGAAACCAGGCTTTAAAGCTGGTGTTGAGTTAGAAGAACAAAAACTGGAAGCCGCTCTTGCTGTCATGGAACTTAGACAGTCTAAAGGCTTGACTCAACAAGAACTTGCTAGATTATCCGGAAAGCCACAATCAACTATCGCCAGAATTGAAAACGGTAATATGAATGTGTCATTCAAAGTCATGAACGAGATAGCAACCGCCGTCGGGAAGAAAGTCAAAATTGAATTTGTGGAAGCCTGAAATTCTATATGCTCGTGAATTACATCCAAAGATTTTGACTGTTTTATCAATATATCGAAAAAGCTCAGCAAATGTTGAGCTTTTTGGGTTCTTCTTAAATTAGACTACCGTGTATAGAACACAACATTTACAGCTGGTACAGTAATTTTTCCTCCCATCGTTGAATCATAACTATAAAGACCGTATACTGTCCCATATATGGTTACCAGATCATCTTCTAATAATCTATTTGTGCTCCAATAAGATGAATCTACTTCAACGTAATAAATATCTTCATAGCCATCTTCACTTGTAGATACCCTTAACGCTGCTCCTCCGTCATCTAGATCCATAACTTGAATTACACTCCCAGAAAATTGAATCTTTTCTCCAGCGTGATTGTCTGCGTTTCTAGCCATTTCATCATATGGGACTGTAGGATATGTAGCTGGATTTGTTTTATCTGCTTCTTCCTGCGCTGCTGCAGCACTGGCAGCAGCTTCTGCAGCAGCTTCTGCCTTTGATTCTTCCGCCGCTTTTGACTCTTTAGCTGCCTTTGATTCAGAACTAGCCTTGATTTCTGACGAAGTTAAGGCTTTTTTACTAGAGCTTGAAGAGCTTTTGTTTGTGGACGAACAAGCAGAAAGACTGAATAAAACAAGAAATGCGATTACCAAAGATACGATTTTTTTCATAAATTCCTCCCTAGAAATTATGAACAATTATACCAAAAGTTGCAAACGTTTTCCACTCTCAACTAATACCAGTCACTCAAACTCTCATAAAAGTCAGATAAATCTACGGTGTCTAACAAATCCGCCTGATACATCGCGTATTCAAAAGCCTTAAAGCCGTCCGTCTTCCGCCGAACTTCTTCTTTTTTGACATACTCAACATTACCGTCCGACTTCAAGCGACGCAGCACATTTTGAGTGTACCAGCGCATCATGTCATTATCGCCGAAAATCACGCGCTCATTTGCAAAAGCGTCTTCAATTCTAGGCGCCAACAAGCTGTCAATGGCTCGCGGATTCCGAATCACTTCAACACGATAACCAGCAGGATAAGTAAACTTCCCATTCCAAGAAACCTCAAATCCTGCCTTCTCAAACAGCGGTTTTAGCAATTCCATGCGAAAATTATCTCCGCAAATCGTCTGGAACTCAACACCTTCTTCATCACGCATTCTCACGAACCAGTCCACCACATGCTGAGGATTAATACTTGGCTCATCTAAAACCGTCAAATGCCCTTGCTGTTCCCACTTCTTAATCGGCGCAAACTGGCGCTTCCCGTTAATCGAATTCTTAGGCTTAGAATAACCATAGTAAGAATCCACGAAAGCCTTCCGCACAAAGCTATGGCACAAGAAAGCATACTTTCCGTCAACCTTTGCCAACGCACCACAGCCAGCGAAGTCACGAATATTTGCATAGTCAAAACCACCAACCGCCACAATATCATGAAAGTTAGGCAATTCTTGCTTAGTTGCAAGCAGTTCTTCATATGTTGCCACACTCCTTTCAGTGTTCGTCACAGGCAAGTTCATGCGCTTGGTCAGAAAATCCTCACGGCCGCTTGGATTACTTTCAAGATTATTGTACTGCTTAATGACTTTACGATAAAGCCGGCTCGCATAAGGACTGCGCGGCTCACTGAACATCGGATTCGCCTTTTCCCAATTCTTAGGATCATCGACCTCAGTCTCGCTATCCAACTTACAAACGAATGGGAACAAATCATCAAACGCAGCTTCGCCAGATAAAACTTTCTTGGCCAATTCTTTCATCATGTCAACGAAGCCATCACGCACATAGCCGTCCGTGCCTATGTAAAACTCACGCGGATAAGCAACCTTACCAAGCCCATTGATGTAAACATCTACCTGCTTCTGACTTTCAAACTCATGAATCTCATCAAAAATAACTGCACCATCACGCAGCCCATCTTTAGTCTTTCCATTGCTTGTCTTATATCTAAGAACAGAGCGCGTCTGATAATTCTTTATCTCGGTTTTCGTTGTATAGAAAAGATTTTGAAGCTTATCATTTACCTCTACCGCATCATGAATTTCATCAAAACTCGTCTTTGCCTGCTCCTCACTATTTGCGACCAGCGAAATGTGATACTTTGGAATTCCGTGCATCGGAGTAAGCAAGTAACTTGCTATTCCAGAGATCAACCCATTTTTACCACCACCGCGGCCCAACATCAGCAAGAATTTTTCATAGACATAAGAATCCTCATTTTTCCACTTCAAAAATACAAAACTGATGAAGAACTTTTGAAAATCCTCAAGTTTAAAGAACCATTTTTCAACAAAACTCACACAATTATTGATTTGCTTTTCATCGAAAAAGACCTCACCATTATCTAGGCGAGGCACAATCTCACGGCTGATATATTCAACAAGGCTAACTCGCTCACGGTTGAACTTAATTCTACCGGCGTGATAACCGTCAATATAATCTTGAATATAGTCAATCATAGAAATTCACTTTCATCAATCTCATGCGCACTCGTTTTTGCTTTTCGTTTTTCGTCAAAGAAAACTTTTAGATTATTCAACTCTTTTGAAACTCGGGTCAACTCAGCAATGGCCGGATTAGTTTTCAAATACGTATTTCCATTATTGACAACCGTCAAAGTCGTGCCGTTCTTGCGAATATCAGCACCCAGCTGTTTTGAAGTTGTCGCAAGTTGCACATAGCGGTCCACAATCTCAACATCAGATGCAGAGCGCTCATTGACAAGCTCTATCAGCTCTTTTCTTAAACTTTTTCGCCCTGCCACCGAGGCCCCCTTTCTTATTATTCGTGTATTTTTGGTTAAATAACCCCAACCGGTCTGGAGCACCCGCGAAAAATGGGCGTTTTTATTTGGGCGGGGGTATCTTATTTCTGAAAACACGAACATTTAAGCCTTTTTTAATCAGAATGTAAATATTTCATCGTCAAACTTATTCGCTCTGCTTCTATTGTGCCGCTTGTTGTGACACTCGTGGCAGAGCGTGCGAAGGTTCGTGATGTCCAACGCTAATGATGGATAGTGCTCAAGCTCTTTGATATGATCCACCTCTAGTGTTGCCCTGCTTGATGTGGTAACGCGTCCTTCTTCTCTGCACCAGACACACTCATAATGATCACGTGCCATCGCTCTTGCTTTGACATGAAGCCAAGCTGCTGAGTTGTAGAAAGTCTTGCGTGCTTCTCGTGTTGTAACATCTAACATGACTCAATAATAGATGAAAATAACCCGAAAAATCGGGCTACTTATCTTTGAATAGTTTTATCAGAGCGCCATTGTTCCAGGCTTGTGCAAACTCCTTTGACGCTTGATTAAGTTTTCTGCGAATCACTGATTCCTCGTAGTGGAATGTCAAAGAGCATTTGATGATTCCATTTCCCTCAATGTAGTAGGACTTGAACAGTCGCTGGCTAGTCTCATCGGTTATCTGCTCCAGTGCCTTGGCAACCTTATCACTGTTCCGCAGCTGCTTGTCCTGCCTGAGAATTATCTTCAACGTTTGACGAATCAGCCGCCATTCCTCTGTCGTTAGTTCATTTGTGTAAATTATTTTTCTTACCTCCATATTCAACAAATGTTGCCACTGCTGCACCAGCAATGAAACCCACAAGAGCGATTATCGCGCCGACTAATGCGTATACCATTCTGCCACCTCCAGCTCTATCCTCGGATTTAAGCTGTACAGTTTGACGGCATGAATCGCAACGATTTGATTATCATCAGCCCATGCTTCGCCATTCAGTGCATCAAGTACAGATTTGATGTAATTGTCAGTATCAGGTTTCACTACAACTGGAATGCTTTCTGCTTGTAAACTTTCCTGATTTTTCTTAGCTTTTGCGATTCTGTCTGGAGGCTTGACATAGAATCTGATTGTGACAGCCAAAGGGATGCCAGCGTCATATGTTTTGTATGACCGCATCTGCCAGAGACTTAAGAATTCTTGCTTCCATTTCGTGTATGTGCTAGGCATATAAGTGCCGTGTCGACTAAACCTAGGCCTTGGTGATGCCATCGGTTCAATGTCAATAGTCTGCATCATAGAATTACCTCAATACTTTCTGGTTCTGTAATCTTTGCCAGTTTCAACAACTTCGGCGTTTGCATAGATTGAATCCAGACATTCACGCACACTATTTTTCTTGGTCGTAAAACTCATTTGTTTACTGCCTCCTGCCTAGTTTGTTCCAGCCAATCAAGCAGCATCGCCGTCTGTGCCTGAGCTAGCTTGTCTTGATTGTATTTCACACATATTTCTGTGAGTGATTGCACTGCCCAGTCCCAAAATTCTTGATTGAAGAATCCTAGTTTTTGAGCTTGAGTGTTGCAGTCGTAAATCCATGAAATTATGTCTTTGAAAAATTCATCGTAGTTCATTGGGCTTCACCTTATACAAAATTGTGAATGAAACAATCTCGTGAGCCATATCATTTTCATTCAGTATGAATGCGTTTTGCTGAACTGAGATCACAAATCCGATTTCTTGGATTTTTTCTAGAATCTCATTCATTTTCTGATTGACAGTAACAATGGAATCATTGTTTTCAATGTTAAATTCAACATATTTTAGTTTTTTCACTTTATTATTTCCTTTACCGTATTATTACTCCGTAACTCTTTCATTAAAGTCGTTTCCAGAGCTCGTTTTTTTCTTTTATTTTTTAGCGTATTACTTAATGGGTTGCGCGGGTCGGCATTCTCTGGGGGAAAAGGAGACGGAGTAAACTCCTTTCCCCCCAGAAATCCGACCCTCGCTAACCCCAAGTAAATACAGGGTTTAGAGTTGATGGGATTTTTTTATTTTTGACCCTGTTTGACCCGCCTAGAAGGGGCCAAAAATTTAAGTCATGAAACATTTTTTTTCGACCTTATTTTTTTGACCCTAAGTCCCATTTCCCAAAATCGTTTTTCTGAAACAATTTTTGTTTCTCAGAGTTTAACCACCCTTTTACAGACGTTCGTCCAAAGCCCTTCTTGTCCTCAAAATAGTTTACAAAATCATTGGTCCCAACTCCTTCACCTTGATTGAGATTATCGTAGGCAATTCTTAGGGCTTTAGAAAATTTTTCATCTTTTGATTCCTTTGGTTCCTTCTGCTTTTTGTTTTCTCCTTTTGAAGATCGCGCGGGTTCTTCCCCCACTAACAAGGCATCTTTCAGAACATCCGAATCATCTATACGGTGCAACGGATAGTCAAACCAGAGATTCACAGGATCAAACTTCGGGAATTCGCGCAATGTGCCTTCGACTCGCCATGCAGTCATGAGGTGTGTACGCTTCTTCACGGTTTCTAATTCAAATCCTGCAATATACTCCGCGCGTTCTTTTCCCAAAGCCCACTCCAAATGAAGGCGCATTTGAGGAGCTGACAAGAAATCATCTTGGCCTATCTCAGAAAGATAAGCTGGCTTCTCGTCACGGATTTTTTCCGCATAGAATGTAGCCGTGGCACGATGCAGCAACATCGTTGTAAGGTTCTCTTTAATAACTAGCTCACTCAAGTCAAGAATCGCATCAGGGTCACGTGCGAACACGCCTGAGCCTGAGCTTCGGTCCATGGCGTTCTTACCGCCCTGTGCACCTTTCGAGTGATGATGACAGTAAATCACGCTTGTGCCCAGCTCCATGGCTACCTTGTCAAACTGATTCGTGAACTTAGCCATCTGCTCCGCGTCATTTTCTGAACCTGTCAGCACCTTGTAAATCGGGTCAATGATGATTGCGTCGTAGTTTTCTTTCTGCGCACGGCGAATCAGCTTCGGTGTCAGTTTATCCATGGGAATAGAGTGCCCGCGCATATTCCAAATTCCGATATTGGCCACATTCTTCATAGGTAGATTCATAGCCTTGTAAATATCCACAAATCGCTTGTAGGCGCTCGGTCGGTCCAGCTCCATATTGATGTAAAGCACCTTACCCTGCTGACATTGAAAGCCAAACCACGGAAGGCCTTCGGCAATGCTGATGCACATTTCCATAAGCGCAAATGATTTCCCTGCTTTGGATGGACCCGCAACGAGCATTTTATGACCTTTACGAAGTATGCCGTCAATCAGAGTAGGCGACAATTCCGGATTTTCTTCGATTAAGTCTTCCAAGCTTTCAAAGTCTGGTAGATTATCGTTGAGATCTTCCATCCACTCAAACCATTCATCCCAAGAAGCTTTTCCGATGTTTGTGTCAATCAGGAACTGTTTTCGGTCTCCACGCATGACACCCGGCATACGTGAAAGTCTGGAAGGATTTTTGTTCTGAGTATCAACAGTCAATCCGTTCTTATTACAGATTTTATAAAGATACTCAACACGTTTCTGATATTCTTTGTAATCAGGCGCATCCACTCGTACAATTGCATGAATGGACTTGCCTCCAGAACTGACAAGCGCAGCAATTGGTAATTCCAGCTCATGCATGATAGCATTTTGCTTTTCCATTGAAAGGCTGTCGGATTCGGCCAAAGCGAAACGATAGTCCGTGACGTTATCATTCTTGACGCCTTTGCCGTCCAGCGGATTGAATCGAATCCAAGCACCAGCTTCTTGCTTATAGTCGCCAAATGCTACGCCTATGTCATCATCTTTGACTTTTCCTAGCGACTCAAGCAATTCACCAGCTGTCGATGAATAATTCCCCTTGCCGCCGACAATCCACTTTCCATCTTCGTTCTGACGAGATTGAACGACATAACCGACATGATCTGTGCTATCGAATAGCGTTTTAATGTAAGTCGAAATTTGCTGCACTGGATTCCAGACTTTGGGTTCAAGAATCTCTTTGCCCTCTACCCAAGTTTTATCAACAAATTTGTAGTCACGTTCAACTGAGATTTCATCGTCCCAGTCAAGCATTATATTCCCGTCATCACTGTCGTAAGTGCGCGGTGTCCAACCGTACTCTTTCGCTTTCAGCGTGATGAAAGCTCCTGTAATTGGCGCTCCTGTCGAGTTTTCGAACGACGCCCATTTACTTTCCATTTCTTTTGCCTTGTACCGACTGTCCGCCTGAGACCAGCTGTCCCAATCCGAAAAGTCGTAGCTCTCATACTTCAAGGCCATCCCGATGTTGACCCATTCTTGATAAGATAAGTCTGATGGCGGAATGTAGGCCAGAAGTGGTTTTAAGTCAAATTCTCTTTCTGTCAATTAGTCACCTCTATTTTCTTCGTCATCATCGACCAGCATGTCAATCAGTATTACCAGTAACACAATAACAGTAAGCTCGAAACCTGCCAATTTCCAGATTCCGAAGACTAACAGCGGAAAAATTATCCGTCCCCATTTTTTACTCATGTTCTACTCCTCCACAGGCACCGCGAACTGCCAGTACCGCTCGTCAATCGCTTTGATTTCATTCTCTGTAAACTGTTGAAACTTGTCAGATAGACTGTCTTGAGCATAGTCCGCAGAATCAAAAGCTAGGATTTCAGGAGAACCATCATTTTTACGACTTAAAACTGTTAAACTATCAAACAACACGTTGTAGAGTTTCTCTCCCCCCACCTCGTAGCCGTCAAGCCAAGCACGAACGAAAAGATTAACATGGTCTTGTCTCCCTATCCAAGCACTGTTGCATTTAATACTATATCGTTCAAATTCATCAAGGTCATACCTCAAGTCGCTGCTTTGATTCACGCTTAGCCACTGTGCTGGAAACTGATGAATCACAGCTTTCTTTTTTTCAGGTCGTTTCTGCAGCTCATCTTCCAGATAATCTGCGTACTCTTTCCACTCACGCAAAACTAGAGCGTTTTTGTGAAAAGTTTCTTGGTCTGCTTGGTGCAAGTCATCATAAAGTGTTGCCTTTATCGGCATATGCTGCAATTGTGTTATTTCTGGTCTTTTCATTTTCTTTCTCCTTTGGATTTGAATCATAAACACGGCAACCGCAATCTGGACAAGTCTTTCCAAATGGGAACGTGTTTTTTGTATTAATGTTCGGGTGCTGGCAAGTTATCATTTCATCTCCTTCTCCAGCAGCTCGTGAGCTTTCTCACGTCTTTCAAGTTCTATGGTCAACTCTTTTTCTTTTTGTAACCACATTTGGGATTTTGTCATTGCGTCCCCAGCTCTATTAAGGCACAGTTCTATGTTTCTTCGTAACTCGCCGTTAGTCATACTTCGTGCTGTTTTCATTTCATCTCCTTTTCCAGCAGCTCCCAGTCTTTCTGCTTGGCTGTTTCCTTTGTCCACTCATTGGGGCAGTACATTCTCCACATTTACCTCTGGACTGCTTCAGAGCACCAAGATATTATTTTTCGTCAAACACCTTAGCCAACAGCGCCTTGCGTTCTGCTTCGTTCAGTTCTGCAAGCCTCGCTTGGTCTGACTTTTCGTCTATCGAAAGTGAGTAATCCTTTTCTTCGCTCATCTAGTCCCTTTCATCGCTTTCTGTACCCTCCCAGCCCAGACACATAAGCCTGAGCCTCCTTGCGTGTGCCGAAACGCTTCCACATCAACCACTTGGTCCCGTTGTGGCGTTGAAGCTCGATAACACCTGTATCAGTGTACTGGATTATCCGCAAGTCTGTCGCTTTGTCAGGCAGCTTGTCTGGTACTATCGATTCACACATTAGAGTTACCTCCGAAGTTCCGCACGTCTATATCAGCCGGTACTCGCCAGCCATTCCCCGCAATCCGATCAATCAGCTTACGTGCAGTCTCAAACCGCCATGCGCCCACGTGCTGAAAACCTCTTTTTTCTAGGAAGCGAATCTGCTTCGGTGTCGTCATTCCTGATTCTCGCCGTTTGTTTAGCTTATCCAGCAATAGCTTCGCTTTACCAGCGTTATCAATCTCATCTGGAAAAATACCGAACTTCTCAAGCGCCTTGAGTTGAGCAGTGCTGGCTGGAGCCATCTCCCAACCGAACGAAGGCTGATAACCACTCAAATCTTCAGCTTGGATAGACATTTCAAACTGTAGTGGGTCAACTAGCTTACCTTTCCGCTTTTTCATCATGGTCAATTTCTCGGCCAGTGCTTTTTCACGGTCAGCTACAACATCAGATTCAGCTTCCTCTTTAATTTCTTCAAGGTCGAATAAAGCAGGTTCTTCGTCTTCTGCGATGGCCATTTTCTCCGTCATCTTAGCTGCCACTTCATTGTCTGGGGCAATCAAATGTGCCGGGTGTACGAGTTCATGACGTTCTGTATGCCATAGGAAATCAAGAATCAGACAATCCTCTTTCCCCGGAGAAAGCCGCAAACCACGTCCGATACACTGAACATAAAGAGGTCTCGATTTTGTCGGACGCAGCATGATGATACAATCAACAGCCGGAGAATCCCAGCCTTCAGTCAACAACATAGAATTGCAAATCACATTGTACTTTCCAGCGTCAAAGTCTGCCAGAACTTCTGCACGGTCCTTTGACTCGCCATTGACCTCTGCGGCTCTAAATCCCTTTTCGTTTAGAATGTCTCTGAACTTCTTAGAAGTCGCCACCAATGGCAGAAATACAACCGTCTTACGATTCTGACAGTACTTGACCATCTCATCCGCAATCTGATACAAATACGGGTCTAGCGCAGTCCCGACTTCGCTCGCTTTAAAATCTCCAGCAGACATTGAAACGCCAGAAATATCAATCTTGAGCGGAATCGTCAGAGCTTTCATTGGCGATAAATAATGATTTCTAATTGCTTCTGGTAAGCTATACTCATAAGCCAAACTTTCAAAGAACTGGCCTAGATTTTTCTTATCAGTGCGGTCAGCCGTTGCCGTAACACCAAGTACCTTAGCGCCACTGAAATAATCAAGTACTTTCTGATAGCTGTCAGCCAGCACATGATGCGCCTCGTCCACGATAATGACATCATAGTAATCAGGTTCAAACTGCTTCAATCGTTTTTCACGCATGAGTGTCTGAACGGATCCCACCGTAACGCGAAACCAAGACTTGCGAGCTGATTCTTCTGCCTTTTCAACAGCAGCTTGAAGGCCAGTTGCTTTGAACAATTTATCTGCAGCCTGCTCAAGTAACTCACCACGATGAGCCAGAATCAGGACACGTTCTCCCAAAGCCACATGATTCTTAGCTAAATTCGTGAAAACAATCGTTTTACCAAGACCAGTGGGTAAGACAAGCAGTGTGTTTTTCACACCGCTGTCCCACTGTTCCTCAATAGCTTCGATGGCTTCCACTTGGTAATCTCGTAGTTCCACTGATTACCTCCTAGGCTAAAATGACAATTTTCTGCTTAACCTCAGCCAGCGAAACGGAAAGAAATTCCTTAATGTTCTGAATTGCATCAAGCTTCCAACTTTGACCGTCTGCCTCAAAGAGCGCACCAGTAGCTTCATCATTACTTTTGTGCATTCGGAAAATGAATGTACTAGCAGGTTGCGGGACCTCGTGGAATGTGCGGAATGGAGTAAGCACAACTGGATTAGGCACCTTGACCTCTGCCAAAGTCGTCACACCTGATTTGACCGTCATTTGTTGGCTCACACCGTCATCACCAGTATTTTTTACATTCTCATCCTTGATATTGCCGAGGAATTTCAACAGAATATCTTTATCATCACTAGGCAAGAATTTAGATTGAATTTGGATGATAAGGGTCTCAGCTGACATAAACCGATTGTATTCAAAACTAGGAATAATAGGTTTCGCCTGTATCAAAAGATCGTGCGTATTGTCATCTTTGAGTGATGAGAAAAGCGTGACTGTCCAAGGGTCCTCAATATGCAAATACAGTCTTTCATCTTTGTAATCAATGTCTTTGATATACTCCACAATACTTGTCAGCGTATTTGTGGCAAAAACTTCTACAACACGACGCTTGATTTCGCTTCGCGAGCCATTATTATCAAAAGAAAAGAGACGACCTTCAGATTCAACGATTCTCTCCTCAGGCTTGATAGATGATTCCTGAATTTTTTCAATAGCTTCTTTAGTGAGTGACATAATAATTTACCCTTGCTTTCTTTTTTGCAGGTCAATCACACGACCTGATTTTTCAATTTCATCAACTGGAATTCCAATATCAGTTTTTAATGTGTTATCGTCGGGGTCGAAGTAAGTCTGACCTTTTGCACCAGATTTCAACTCTTGGGCTTCCACTTCCCCGCTGGCATTCACACCAGTAATAATCGTTGTAGCTACAGATTTTGTCGGCGCAAGTGCTAGCTTGATTGCGCTATCCACTGCGAGAACCTCACGATTCTCATCAGGAACAACAGTCAATGTGAGGGTTAACGTTCGTTTTGCTTTTGCCTCAGTGTTTGGATCATGAATATTTTCAAAGACCTTTTGAATTTCTAGATTGAAATTCTCCTGAAGTCCGCCAGCGGCAATGCTGCTTAAATTGAGATTGATTTTATTTCTCATTTCCAGCCCCCTCCTGCGCCCGGAAACGGCGTCACATTTTGTTGTGGCTGTGGCTGAGATGGCATCTTATTATCGAACTCCCTGTCAACTTGCTCATCAGTCTTTTCAAGGAACTTCTTCACGCGATTATTCTGTTGCTCGTTACCGTCTTTCATGTAAGTATTGACTTCAAGGGTTGCCTTACCTGATGAGCCAAGAACTTTCGGCCAGTTCGCATGAAAAGGTTCGCCTTTTTTCTTTTGACCAATGCTCAAGAAAAACTCTGACATCTTCCATTCCATTTTCTTAAGCAAAAAGAGATTTTCGGTCACACGTGTTGTTGAACCATCATCTGCTTTAAATTCCATTTCCACACTCGCCATATTCGTTCCTGCTGGTATTTTACTTTGGCGTTGCGGATTCGGCTCAAACTTCTTTCGTTCGAACCCCACTACAATAAAGGGGTAATCGCCTGCTGGCAAGAGTGTAAAACTACTTTCTTGGGAAATTTCGTCATCCCAATCCATCATTTCGTTTTCGTTATTCATTTTGTTCCTCCTTAAAATGTTCTATTTGCAGCGACAGAAGCCGCTATCCCACCCCAATTAGCAATGATCATGTGTACCGTTTCATCCGGATAATCTTTCACCGCCATCTCAACCGGCAGCACACCGTTACGAGCCATTGCCTGCTGAAGTTCAAGCTCAGATATACCACCAGCTGTCATTAAATCCGACAAAGCTTTTGGAATCGCTGAATCCAGAATCGCCTTATCACGAGCAAAGGCTTGTTCATCATGCTTAGGAATCGGCACAAGCTCTTCTTGTACTGGCTCTGGGTTTACTGCTTGCACAGGTGCTGCGGTCTGCGTTTTCTGTGGCCGTCTTTGGAAAATCTTTACAATGCTTGAAAAATCAAGTGGTAGTTCTTCTGATAAGCCGAAACGATTCTTAGCGTCCCAAGCCGGATGATGCGTCGTGTACATGACACGCTCGCCCCCTGTTGCCTTTTTAGACTTGGACTTGCTGTCCGTGATAATCGTTGTCTTGTAATTCAAGAACAACATCATGTCGCACCATTCACGCAAGAGCGGAGCCGCCTGACGGCTTAATTTCATCTGATAATGATCGAAAGCACCAAAATCATCTGCAATTTCTGCTTTCTTCATTTCGGAATTTGCGGTTACTACGACATTGATGTCAATTTCTGTCAAATCTGATAATTTATTGAGCAGTCGTCCAAATTCCTCTCGGACCTTTACATATCCGCTGCCATAGCCACCATCTTCAATACTTGTCCATTTGTTTTGTGCGATTATATATTCCTCACAAAGATACGCAGCCCAGTCTGCAGTGTCAATAACTAATGTGCCGCAATTTCGTTCTTGCTTCACAGCCTCAATCTCTTGAAACAGCATTTGCCAACTCGTAGGCTTCGGAAGCCGTGACACATTCATGTTGTCGGTTGAGCCCTCGGTGTCGATAAACAAAGGTGTTGGAAATTGTGCGGCAAGACTTGATTTGCCAATGCCCTCCACCCCATAAATCAGGCATTTTTGCGCAACTTGGCGCGGTCCAGTTGTAACTTCAAAACTCATTTATTCTTCCTCATTTCCACTGCACAGGTGCAGAATTTGTTTTTGTTGTCGTTTCTGGCTTGGCAGGCTCTACCGCATAACCGTCCTCGATGATAATCTCGCATTCATCTCCAGTAGAAACCCGCGTCGCAATCGCCTGAAGATTCTCTGCCTCCAACCACTTGCCGAATTCCTGCAAAGTTTCTAAATCCATTTGTTCCAATTTATCAATCAAGATAAAACCGCATTCTGGCTTAAGCTTTCTCACGATCGCTGTTGCAACTTTCAGTTGTTCAGAACCAGACATATTATCCCAGCGTTGCCCTTTATAGAGCAATTCGCCAGCTTCAACCGTCAAGCCGGATAGCGGCAAATCTGCACTGTTTAGCAGGCTCTGCTTTTCACTGCGGACATCATCAATTTTGGATGAAAGCTCTGAATACTGATTCTGATATTCCTGCGCATCCGTTTCCGCTTTATCTTTATCAAGATTAGCCCGCACTTTCCGATTAATTTCTTCAATCCCAGCAATATTGTCTTCAAGCGCCTCGGTTGATTCATCATGCAAATCTATGGCACTCGTCTGAGCGATTTTAAGGTCGCCTGACGTTGCTTTATGCTTTTGAGTAAGATTGTTCAGTTGAGCAGTTAAACGCTCAATTTCAGCCGTCTCTGTGTCAAATTGATACTGAATATTGGACAGTTGTTCCCGCTTACGCTGGTTTTCTCCATTTTTCGCAAGAATCGTCTGTTGCTGCTGAATCAGTTCAGAAGCACTGACAAGCTCTTTTGGCGCGTCTGGATAATAAGTCTGCTCATCTGCAAACTTTTTCTTCTGATCCGCAATCTGGCCAATCGCACGACGTTGGTTATAAAGCTCCGACTCATCTTTTTCAAGTTTCGCCAGCTGTTCACCAACACCGATGATTTGCAGGAGCGTATTCGCCTTGTCTCTACTGGACGCTTCCATAAACTTCGGCAAGTCAATAGCCAACTCTTCCACAAAAGCGTCTAGAAGCTTCTGACCTGCTTTGTTGCCGTTCGGGTCAATGACCTTCAAATCTGAATTCTTGCCCTCACGCCTTACCTCAAGGCCGTTGCTCATGACAATTTTCAGATTTGGCGGAGTGACCGAACCTTCGCGCTGCGGATTACTAGGCCGATACTTCGCGCCGCCTAAAGCCCAAGCAATTGAGTCCAGCACTGAGGTCTTACCCTGATTATTTCGGCCGCCGATGACCGTTAAGCCGTTTTCTGTCGGCTCAATCTTGACCGCTTTTACACGCTTGACATTTTCAATCTCAAGCTTATTGATTTTTAGTGACATTATGCTATAATCTCCTTGTATAGATTAATGATTGCTCAGCGTGCCTGCTGAGCATTTTGCTTTCCAACGTTTCGGATTATCTCCGTGAACGCTGCAAATCCTTCGCTTGTTTCAAAGTGAAACTTGATGCCGCGCCATTCAATCGTGAATGCATCCCAATCATTAAACATGGCGTGCCTCTTTCCATGGGATAAGCCAATCATCAAGATATTCAGCAAAAGAGCGGCTATCATTTGTTATACGAACTTTTATATGCCCATACTCATCGCTGTATTCATCCAATCGTGAAATTGAATCTTCACGTCTTTGCATTGGATTATGCTCAAGTGCTTCATTCATTTTTTACCTTCCATTTTTCCCTTGGGAGTCGCTCCCAATTTACCGCTAACCATTCAGCCACAGCATCTCTTGGAAACCTCAAATCAGATTTCACATAAACACGTGGGAAATCGGGAAAATTAGCCTCCGAGAACATAAGGTCAAAATTATCTTTTCCGATTCCAATAAAATCTGCGGCATATTGTCTTTCCATCAGCCCTGGATAGTCTTTGTCATTTGTTCCAAGTTTACGCGCCATTGCCACTCCTTCTAGCGGATTTTGAAATCGCCGATAATTTTTGTCAAAACTTGAATAGCTTTCGGAGATTGATTCTGACCACTAAGATATTTTGACAAGTCTTCTTGCTTAAGACCATAGAGTGTTGCTAGGTCTAACTGCTGAATACCGTTTTCCTCCATGTAAGCAAGAATTTTCTCACGTCCATGATTTGTCTCTGGCATAGCTACCTCCTTTCTGTACTGATAGTTACAATTTTCTACTTTTAACCATTTCATACTGTCTTCGCTCACAGTGACCGTTTTTCCGTCTGCCGTACTTCGCGCATCACCAAGGTACTGTTCTGAAACGGGTATGTAGAATATTTGTATATAAATATAGCTATCTCTTGACTTATTTAGAACAATGTACTACAATCAATGTACAAGAAAACATTACCCAGTAGTATTATTAACATTCTTGGCGGAGCGTTTTTCAATACTTCATCAGTTTTCATTTGCTGTAAAACAGCTATATTTATTTACAAGAATTATTATAGTATATTATTCTACAGTTGTCAAGTGTTTTGTCGCATATTATTCTATAGTTCTATCTTTGTACGAAAGGACTTTAAAATGGGCATTTACGATAGAATAAAAGAGCTCGCTGCCAATAAGCGAGTTTCCATAAGAAAAGTTGAGGAGGATCTTGGCTATTCTAACGGGACAATAAGGCGATGGAATAAATTTCCTCCAACCATAAACAAAGTTCTCAATATTGCAGACTACTTTCATACAACTGATGCCTATCTCTTAGGTAGAGTAGATGATCCCGAGCAATTTGATTGGGATTCGACTATCAGGATTAGTAGCCCTACGGAAGAAGACCGCAAGGAATATGCTGATTTCAATCGCATGTTTGAAGGTGTTGAAGCGTACAACGGGCAACCAATGACTGAGCATGACCGCAAAGTTATTGAAGCAATGGTTAAATCATATATGGAAAACAAGGAGAAATAGCTCTGGATTACAAAGAAATTCTCGAAGAAACAGGGATTATACTGATATTCTCCGAAGTCCCACTAGACAACGGCGGTTATTATTGCCCACAAGCGCTAGAATTTGGTGAGACAGGGTGCATATTCATTGATGGAACGCTCTCTCAGTTAGAAATTGAAGTTGTAGTTCTTCACGAAATCGGCCATTTGCTCGAAGGTCAAATCTTAACAAAACTTAGCATTCCTCAGCTTCATCTAGTCAATGAAGCCAAAGCCAATCATTTTATGCTTGAGCGTTGCGCTAAGGATTTTCTTGGCTATTTTGAGATCATTCCTGAATATATTGATGTCCATAATTTTCTGAAAACATACGGACTAAGTAAAAGCTTATATGATATGGCCTATCAAATATTTCATGATTTGCTTGAGCCATATTTTGCAAACAAAAATCCGCTCGGCCGGGAAGCATAGAACGGATTTACCAAATAGGCGTAAAGGCACATGTCAGTGCTTTTACTGTACCTATTTTATCATAAAATAGAGAGGTGGTATAAAAAATGACAAGTTTTAGAAAACTGTCGACAGGTTGGGAATATCGCATCAGCTACAAAGATTCAGGCGGAAATTATCGTCGAAAAGCCGGCAAGGGATATAGAACAAAGGTCGAAGCCACACAAGCTGCTGCAAAGATGGAAATAGCATTGCTCCACCCTGAAGAATTAGCTAAAGAGATATCTTTAGCAGACTTCGTTGAACAATGGGCAGAAATATACAAAAAACCACACGTTACGATGCGCACCTGGGCAAAATACGAAACTGAGATTCGCAATGTACGTAAATATTTCGGAGACCTGCCGATTTCAAAAATAACCAGAATAAAGTATCAGCAGGTTTTCAACGAAATGTCCACCCAATTTGCACAACAAACACTGAAAAATCTTCACCAGCCTATCAAAAGCGCTGTCAAGGTAGCCATTCGCGATCATGTACTAAAAGAGGACTTCACTGATGGCGCTGTTATAAAATCGTCGGTTGATTCAATGCCAGTAAGTCACAAATTTTTAGAGCAAGACGAATATTTGCACGTTATAGAAGCCACAGAGTGTCGCTTAGAGACGCCTAGTTACTTCTTGATATATTTTATCTCTGTCACTGGAATGCGCTTCGCTGAGGCGCTGGGAGTGACGTGGGATGATATAGATTTCAATAGTAAAGTATTACACGTCAGAAAGTCGTGGGACTGGCAATTCACACATGATTTTAAACCAACTAAAAACAAAAGTTCAGTCCGCGACATCCCTTTATCAGACAAAACTTGTAAGTTGCTGCTCGAGTATCAAAGCAACTCTTGGAAAAATGACAAGACAAACAGGGTTGCAGTTGAGGTTTCAAGCAATGGGGCAAACAAAGTTCTCCGTAAACTCGTTGGTCGCCAGGTTCATCTCCATTCTCTCAGACATACCTATGCAAGCTATCTCATAGCGCAAGGGGTTGACCTGATGTCCATTTCTAGAGTTTTAGGTCATAAAGACCTGACAATCACCCTAGAAGTTTATGCGCATCAACTCGACTCATTAAAAGAAAAAAGCCACGATGAAGTTCGAAATATTTTCAATAAAATTTAAAACGGCATTTCCAATTTAGCCGTTTTTTATATTCTATCCGCTCCAAATCCGCTCCAAATTATTTTGTTTTCTATAGTTTTCTATAGCTTTCAAAAAATAAAAACCCTTTAAAATCAAGGGTTTCAAGACTTTGGAAAACTATAGAAAACATATAAAATGATCCGGGCGAGGTTCGAACTCGCGACAACTCGCTTAGAAGGCGAGTGCTCTATCCAGCTGAGCTACCGGACCGATATAAAGGAGCATCGCTCCTATGTACTGTACTTACTGACTTGAACTGGAAGAACTTTCTGTCGAACTATCTTCTGAACCGCCTTCCACTTGAACTGCATCTCCTTTGGTTGAAACATAACTGCCAGCATTTTTCGCAGTAATTTTGACGAGGTCTCCGCTAGGATCCACGCCTTGAACTGTCTGTTTACCATCTTCAGTAATCGTGACTGAGGGGAGAAAATAGCTGTCGGGTTCGTAACCGATGAGACTTTCATAGGTTACAACATCTGAATTTAACGCGTCAATTGTCGGCTGGCCAACAGACTTCCGCATCAGATTCTGCATAGCTAACAGTGTCTGCTCAGCCATTAACTGATAGGAACCGCTGTCTGATGGATTTGTATAAGGCAATCCCTGGAACTGAACGGATACGATCTTTTTAAAACAGCTTCTGTATGCAAGTAAAGACTGCAGATTACTTGTATTTACCTGAATGTTTGTCTTAATATCAGCGCTCGCATCATTCAAAAATTTCTGATATTGACTGATATTGTTCATATTCAGCATTTTTTTCATCAATGCGGCAATAACTTCACGCTGATGCGCAATTCTGCCATAATCGCCGTTTGATAAAGTATGGCGGTCACGTGCAAAAACCAAGGCTTGTTCACCATTAATTGTCTGTACAACGCCCTCTCCTTTGTATTCGACGTAGGCAGTGGCTGGATCGGTATCAGAGATATAAAGCGTTCCGCTGGGCACTTCCTCCCCAGTAGGCAATGTAATCATATCCCCAGAAGATGTACCCTGAAGGGCGTCAATTCCTTGAGAATCATTTATAACATCTATTCCGCCGACGTCGTTTACAAGGTTGACTAAGCCGTTAAAGTTGATAGCAACGAAATTGTTCAGATTGATGCCGACCTGATCCGCCATCGTATTCAACGACCAGCTGGCTGCGCCTGTCATGCCATTGGCGTTATAGCCGAATGGATATGCAGCATTGAGTTTTTGAGTAGAAGTAACCTCACCGCTTTCGTTCAAAATATTCGTCATGGTGTCGCGCTCCAGCGAAACCATCGTAGAAGTATTGGTTTTAGGGTTTAGCGTCAGGACGATGTTTGTATCGGCATTTCCTGCCCAGGAATCGTTGCCGCCTCGACTGACATCCCCAGTATCTACTCCCATCAGCAGAATTGTCAGAGGCTCTGTTGCTTTAAGCGTCTCAGCTCCTGCTTTTCCTACACTGGTGTAGGTCTTTCCTAGCGTCGTCTTCGTCGTTCCCCAAATCGTGGCAGCATATGCAAAAATGGTTCCCGCCGAGAGTGCCAGCAATGCAAAAAGCATGAGTAAAGTTTTTTGCCAAAGTTTCATCTGTTTATTATCTCAAAACTTTTGCTTCTAAGCAAGCGAAAATTACCGTTTGTTGAGAAAGTGGCCAGAAATTGAACAAATCGGCTGATCTTTACAGTTTTTTCTGGACAATTCTCCAAATTTGTCTTTTTAAAGCTCGATCAATTCACCAGATTGGAGGTAAACCACCCATTCACATACATTTTTGGCAAAATCGCCGATTCGCTCAAGGTGCATCAGTGTCATCAGATAATCTTTGCCCATCTCAACGCTGTCGTAATTCTCCTGCATAAAGGCCAGGACAGATTTCTGAATGTCGTCGTCCATCTTGTCAATTTCTTTGTCAAGTTTGGCGATTTCACGTGCACGCTTATCATCACGCTGGATGTAGGCATTGAGGGAAGCGTCTAAAATAATTTTGACTTTTTCGCCCAGTTTACTGATATCAGATTCCACGCCAATCAGCGGCTCGTCAGTAGAGATGTTTTGCAGCGCTCGTGCAATTCCAACCGCATGGTCACCGACACGCTCCAAATCGCTTGAGGCTTTCAGTACAGTAATGATCGTACGCAAATCGCTTGATACAGGCTGCTGAAGGGCAATCATCTCAAAAGACTTGATTTCCAGCTTGACTTCAAGCGCATTGATTTCCTGATCGCCTTCAATGACTTCTTCTGCAAGGTCATGATCGCGGCTGACAAAAGCGCGCACAGCCTTGTTGAGTTGGGCCGAAACCTGCGTTCCCATGGCGTAAAACTGGTTGTGGAGTTTATTCAACTCTTCGTCAAACTGTGTTCTTAACATTTTATTTTCCTCTCGGATTACATTTTTATTTTTGTTGTAAAACTAGCCGAATTTCCCAGCTACATAGTCCTCAGTTTCTTGTTTCTGAGGGGTTAAGAAAATGGACTTGGTGTCATTATACTCAATCAAATCCCCATTGAGCATGAAAGCAGTTCTGTCTGATATTCGCGATGCCTGCTGCATATTATGCGTCACAATTAGCAGAGTATAGTTTTTCTTCAGCTCTAAAAGTGTTTCCTCCACGCGCCCGCTGGAAATGGGATCCAGTGCCGAAGTCGGCTCATCCAATAAGATGATGGCTGGTTTCACCGCTAAAACCCTCGCAATGCAGACACGCTGCTGCTGCCCTCCAGACAAGCCTAATGCAGAGCTGTGCAGCTTATCCTTAACCTCGTCCCAGATATTGGCCGCTTTGAGCGAAGTCTCGACCGCCTCGTCCAGTACTGCCTTATCTCGCTCGCCCTTGAGACGCAGACCATAAACGACATTTTCGTAAATTGAAAATGGAAAGGGATTCGGCTGCTGAAAGACCATGCCAATTTCTTTACGAAGCTCGACGGTATCGACTTTCGGGCTGTAAATGTTTTCGCCCTTGTACATAATAGAGCCGGTAATTGTAACTGTTTCAATCAGGTCGTTCATGCGATTGATGGAGCGCAGCAAGGTTGACTTTCCGCAGCCGGACGGGCCGATCAGGGCAGTAATTTCATTTGGATAAAAATCCATTGTGATATGGTTGAGGGCTTGCTTTTTCGAGTAAAAAAGGTCTAAATCTCTGATTTGTAAAATTGCTTCTGTCATTCTTTCTCCCAAATTGAGTCTGGTAGGCCTACTGCTAAAGAGGCAGATGAATTGAAAGCCTGCCTAAGGGGCAAAGCCTCAAACTCTGTGCTTCTACGCTTCAAATGAGGCGGCCAAACATCTTGTTTCTTAGCCAAAGTGTCCAGAAACATAATCTTCCGTTGATTTCAGCGAAGGATTTGTGAAAATCTTCAAAGTATCGTCATATTCAATCAAATCGCCAGAGTAGAAAAAGGCAGTGTAATCGCTGACGCGAGAGGCCTGCTGCATATTATGCGTCACGATGATGATGGTATAATTCTTTTTCAGCTCCGTCATGGTTTCTTCAATCTGCATAGTAGAGATAGGATCCAAAGCAGAGGCTGGCTCATCCATCAAGAGTACGTCTGGTGTGACAGAGATTGCACGGGCAATGCAGAGTCGCTGAGCCTGGCCGCCAGATAAGGCGAGGGCAGATTTATTAAGATTGTCTTTAACCTGATCCCAGAGTGCCGCTTGTTTGAGAGCGGTTTCAACAATTTCGTCCAGCTTCTTCTTATCTTTAATGCCTTCACGTCGGTGAATGAATGCGATATTTTCATAAATCGATTTGGCAAAAGGATTTGGCCGCTGAAAAACCATGCCGATTTGTTTGCGGACTTCGTAGACGTTGACTTTCCTTTGGTTGATGTCAACATCTTCATACATAATTTTTCCAGTCACTTTGGCGCCGTCAATGGTGTCATTCATGCGATTGAGTGCACGCAGATAGGTTGATTTTCCGGAGCCGGAAGGGCCGATTAACGCCGTGATGCGGTTCACAGGAAACTGCATGGTCACACCGTGAATGGCCTCCTTGTCGCCATTGTAAAAGACACGTAAATCTTCAGTATGCAGAACGATGTTGTTCTCAAATTTTTTTATCTGACGTTGGTTCCAGTCGTATGTTGCCATAATGTTCCTTTTTCTTATTTCGCTGCCGCGGGCTGGCCGCTGTTGCGGAGGTCGCCTTCGCCGACGCTGTCGACACTTCGTGGTTTGGAAATACTTCTGCTAGTGAGTGCTCGGGGGCCTATCTCCACAAGCTCTAATCGTCATTTAGTCTCCTTCGGAGCCGTCATGCCGCTAAGATCTTGTATGTCGAGGATGCCGCCTGCGCGGAATACTCAGCGCTGAAGCGCAGGTATTCTCACTAGCAGAAACATTTCCCGGGGTGGGCCGCGCTGCGGTGGTTAGGCTTTGCCCTGACGCAGGCGCTTTGCGCCCAGTTGACTGTGTCAACGTTGAAAGATTTGAACGCGCTCGCGGGTTGTCTGCTGTGCAGTTTCGGCTTGCTTCGCTTCGCCATTTTTTATGCTGAGGTGAGTCGCTTATAGATGGCGCGGCCGATGAAGCGGGCGCCTAAGTTGAATAATAATACAAAGATGATGAGGACGGCACCTGCACCAGCTGAGATTTGCTGTGCAGTGGAGATGGTGCCTTCGGTATTGAGTGCCCAGATGTGAACTGCTAATGTTTCTGCTGGCCTAAACAAGCTCAACGGACTGGTCAGCGACATTGGGTTCCAATTGGCCCAGTTGATCGGCAAATTGGTCTGCCCAGCGGTGTAGATCAATGCTGCGGCTTCGCCGAAGACACGACCTGAAGATAGGATGATGCCTGTGATGATGCCTGGAACGGCTTCAGGTAGGATGATGCGTGTGGCGGTTTCCCATTTTGATAGGCCGAGGGCGAGGCCGCCTTCTCGTTGCATGGTGGAAATGGCACGCAGGGATTCTTCGACGTTACGCGTCATGAGCGGCAGATTGAAAACGGTCAGAGCTAAAGCACCTGACAATACGGAGAAGCCAAGCCCGAACTGCAGCACGAAAACTAACATACCAAAGAGACCGACGACGATAGATGGCAGTGAGCTGAGAACTTCAATGGCTGAGCGGATGACATTTGTAAGCCAGTGCTTCTGGTTAGCATATTCTGACAGGTAGATGCCCGCCCCCAGGGATAAAGGGACGGAGATGATCAGGGTAACGATCAGCAGGTAGATGGAATTAAAGAGCTGAACTGCGATGCCGCCACCAGTTAGAGGGTTCGATGGACTTGTCAAAAACTTCCAGGAAACGTGCGGCAAGCCTTTGGCCAAGATGTAGATCAGCAGGAAGGCGAGAATTGCGATAATAATGCCAGAGAGGACGTAGAGGACGATTGTGGCGATTTTGTCAGTGCGTTTGGCGTTCATTTGAGGCTACCTCTCTTTGCAATGGCGCGCATGGCGAGGTTAAAGATGAGGGACATGATGAGCAGCAGCAATGCCAGCGACCAGAGGACATTGAGCTGAAGACCTGGTGTGGCGTTCGGGATGCCTGAGGTCAGGATGGAGGTCAGGGTCGAGGCTGGGGAGACAAGGCTGATGGGCATAATGGCTGCATTTCCAACGACCATCTGGATTGCCAGCGCTTCACCGAATGCGCGCGCCATGCCGAAGATGACGGCGGTCAGAATTCCTGGAGCCGCTGCGCGCAAGAGCACCCGCCAGATGGTTTGCCATCGTGTGGCGCCGAGGCCGAGTGATGCTTCGCGGTAATGGCGCGGGATGGCTTTCATGGCATCTACTGTCATTGAGGTCACCGTCGGCAAAATCATGACAAAGAGGACGAAGACACCAGATAAGAGACCTAGTCCTGTGCCGCCGAACCAGCCGCGAATGAGGGGAACGATGACAGTTAAGCCGATAAAGCCGTAGACAACGGATGGAATGCCGACCAGCAGTTCAATAACTGGCTGGAGGATTTTGGCACCGCGCTTTGGCGAGATTTCTGTCATGTAAATGGCTGCGCCGATGGCAAATGGTGTGGCAACGACGGCAGACAGAACGGTCACAATGAGGGAGCCTGTAAACATGGGGAGGGCGCCGACTGCGGGTTTGCCGTCAGGGCCGATGGAGCCTGGCGACCAATTTGTTCCGAAAAGGAAGCTGAAAGGATTGACGCCATCGGAAAAGAAAGTAGACAAGCCTTTTTGTGCCACAAATATGAGTATCAGGGCGACCACAAAGACGATGATGGCGATGCAGAAAAAGGTCAAACTCCGACCGAATTTTTCCAAACGCGAATTTTTATTGCTCGAAAGCAATTTTTTCTTAATATCTAAATGCTGATTTTCCATTATTTTCCTACAAGATAAAAGGTGCGCCCAGTTAAGAAGCGTGATCTCAGAGAAAACGAGCTCTAGCGCTGAAGCGCTAAGACTCTGCTCCCAGCTTTCTGGCGCACCGAACTCAGTTTACTTTACTTAATTTTTGTGACATTGCCTTTGGCGTCACGGTCGACTTTCATCTCAGAAGTTTGCAGATAACCTAGGGCTTCCAAATCTTCTTTGTCGTCAGCAACATACTGGATAAAAGCATCTTCAAGCTTATTGTCATTTTTCTTGTTTGTGTACATATGCTCGTAAGACCAGATTTTCCAGCTGTTGTCCGCTACGTTGCTGTAATCCGGCTTGATTCCGGCAATGCTCAGTGCTTTGATCCCCGGCTTTGAACTGTAGCTGAATGCGACATAGCTGATCGCACCAGGTGTCTGCCCGACCAATTGGACCACTGATCCAGAGGCATCCTGTGAAGGTCCGTTCACTTCTGTCGCACCGTTTAATCCATATTTATCGAAATTGACACGTGTACCAGAGCCTGCTGTACGGCCGATCACTGTGATTTCCAAATCTTGAGCACCGACTTCTTTCCAGTTGGTAATTTTTCCAGTGAAAATATCTATCAGCTGCTGCTGAGATAAATTTGTTACAGATACTTTTTTATTGACAATCGGCGCGATACCCAGCACTGCCACTTTGTGATCCGTAATTTTTCCAGCATCAATGCCTGATTTTTCTTCTGCAAAAATATCAGAATTTCCTATTTTAAAGGAACCTGCCGCAACCTGTGCGAGTCCGACGCCCGAACCGCCGCCTTGAACCATAATAATTTTTTCAGTGTTCATCTTCATGTAATTGATTGAAGCCTGTTCAACCAAAGGCTGAAGTGCGGTTGAACCGCCTGAAATGATCTGTTTGTTCCCCGCACCGCAGCCTGTCAGAATTGACAGTGAAAACACTGCAAAAAGCAAGGCAAGGAACTTTTTTATCTGATTTCTCATACTTTGATTTTATCATAAGTTCTTTTTAAAAGCACGGAAGACTTGTTATTATTGTAGAGCGGCGTTACAGTGCTCATTCTGGAAGGCTGTGAAAGACTTTCGTAGTTGTAACTGCCTGATAATTCTGTTGCTTTACTTGTTTGAGACTAAGCCACTCGCATCGCGATCAACTTTCATGTCTGAAATCGCAATGTAACCCATTTTTTCAAGATTTTTCTTGTCCGATTTTACGTAGTCAATGAAGGCTTTGTCAACAGCTGTTTCTTTCTTGCTGTTCGTGTACATGTGCTCGTATGCCCAAATTTTCCACTTGTTGCTGGCAACATTTGCAGCGCTTGCTTCCACACCGTCAATCTGAACTGCTTTAATGTCTTTGCTTGTCTGCAAGTAACTGAAGGCGACATAACTGACAGCGCCTGGTGTCTGTCCAACCATTGTCACAACGGCACCTGAGGCATCTTGACTCGGACCAGTGATTTCTGCCTGATTCTTCAAGGCAAATTTATCGAAATTGACACGCGTGCCTGACCCTTCAGTGCGGCTTATCACTGTGATTTTTAAATCTTTACCGCCGACTTCTTTCCAGTTTGTGATTTTACCTGTAAAAATGTCGACCAGCTGATCCTGCGTCAGCTCTGATACTGAGCTTTCAGCATTAACGATGGGTGCGATTCCAACGACTGCGACCTTGTAGTCTTTCAGAGCCGATGAATCAATGCCTGGCTTTTCCTCAGCGAAGATGTCAGAGTTACCGACTTGGAAAGTGGCTGCAGCGACCTGTGTTAAACCAACGCCAGACCCTCCGCCTTGGACAGTCAATTGAACCTTAGGATGCTTGACCATAAATTCAGTCGCTGCTTGTTGAGCTAAAGGCTGCAAAGCAGTTGAGCCGCCGGCAATGACTTTTCCTGATAAGTCATCATTTGAGCTATTGCTGGAATTGTTTGAACTACTTGGTTTTGAGCAGGCAGCGAGCACAATTAGTAAAAAAACTGCAACGAGGCTTAAGATTAATCTCTTTTTCATTCGTTCTCCTTCTAGAACTGTTTGCATGTAAGGTGTTTCGTGAATTCATACTCACATAATTATCTTAACATGGAAGCAGGATTTTGAGTGTAAACGTTTGGTAAATCTAATGTAAACCTAAGGTAAACATCAGGACTTCAAGCAAGTTTAAAGCCTATTGATCGTTAGCCGATGGCATTTCCAAGTCTGAAGATGCAGCAAAAAAGAACCTTTCCAATTTGGCGCGGCAAATTAAATGAGGTTCTTTGTAAAAGACTTGTTTTTTGCGGTTTCCTAGAGAACTTCTCCATTTGACTGAAAGACTTTTTTAAACCAATGAGATGATTTCTTCGGCACACGCTTCATGTCGCGCAGTTCATGATTGCCTCTATTCACGTAAATGGCACCGTAGCGTTTTTCCATGTCCCCTTGACTCGAAGGAATATCAATAAGCCCCCAGCCCAGATAGCCCAGCACTTTTATACCGTCATCGTTCATAGCATCTTTCATGGCCAGTATGTGTTGCCGGTGATATGAAATGCGCAAGTCATCCTGAATCTCATGCTGACCATCCCAGACTTCCCGCTGCCCAAGTCCATTTTCAACTGGGAAAAGCGGCAATTTGTAGCGATTGTAAATTGTGGTCATGATGTTTCTGAATCCATCAGGATCAATGCTCCAGCCCCATTCATTGGCAGGAAGATTTTCATCTGCTTTAAAGCCTTTGTTCATATAAGAATTCGGTGCTGCCTCCTCTGTGATCCGGCTGGCATCCAGCAAACATGAACGGTAATATGAAAAGGCAATAAAATCTTCTGTGGTGCGCGCCAAGATTATGTCATCCCCCGTTTGCCAATCCATGTCGATTTCCTGTGTTTTTACAAAAGCCAAGACGGATTCCAGATAATGGCCATTAGTATAAGCCTCATTCAGATTGTTAAATACAAATTCGTTGAAGCGCGTGACGGCCAGATTATCTTTAGGAGAATTTGAGGCTGGATAAACAGCTGTATAGGCTAACATTCCGCCAATTTTAGCATCGGATGTTTCATGCAGGAAAGCCGAAATCTGTTTGTGTGCGAGCATCGTGTGATGGAAAATCGTGTAAAGCTCTGAAATTGTCCGCTCACCCTTCTGGTAGCCGGAAATATTGAAAGCCTCATCCGTGAAGTAGAGATTGTGCTCATTAAAGACCAGCCACCATTTTACCCGATTTGAAAAACGCTGCATCATTTCTTTGCCGTATCGCACAAATGCCGCCATAACATGCCGATCAATGAATCCATTATATTTCTCCGCTAATGCCAGAGGCATGTCAAAATGATACAAACAAATCATCGGCTCAATTCCGCGCGCCAGCAGACTATCAATCATTTGACTGTAAAATTCAATTCCTTCTTCATTGAAATCGCCATCTCCGTCCGGACAGACACGAGACCAGGAGATCTGAAAACGATACATGTTCATGTTCATCGCTTTCATCCAGTCGAAATCGGTCTCAAAGTCGTGAAAATTGTCAATCGCAACATGCCAATCCATCGTCGTCTCAGTTGCTGGACGGATATCATATACCGAAAGGCCTTTGCCGCCTTCATTCCATCCGCCTTCTGTCTGCATTGATGAGGAGGAATTTCCCCAGTAAAAGTTTTTTTTCAACTTTTTCTCACTTTCTGTGTTAATCGAGTTCAGCGCTATGAATGATTGAAATTAGACAAAACTTCGGTGAGGCATGCCTCCCCTGCCAGTTTTCCTAAATTTCAATCATTCATTGCGGGCGCGCCTCTCATCTTGTTAAAACAAGCTACTTTTCGGCAGCTTATTTTATCATGTTTCGTGCTCAATTGGGATGAGGAACTTTTTTTATGCTCTTCCTGCTTGAAGCTCTTTTTCTTTAGCTTCCTCCTGCTTCAGCAACTCGTTATCATAGCGTCGTGCGAATGGAAGGTAAATCAAGGTTGATTCGACTAAAGCAATGACTTGCAGAACTGCATATTTCCACCCGCCGATTAGAAAGCCTGAAATGACTGGCGGTGTTGTCCAAGGCGCAGCAAATCCCGTCATCGGCGGAACGATATGCAATGCGATAGCGGCGTAAACTGTCGTCGAAACTGCAACAGGAACTAAGAAGAAGGGAATAGCTAAAATAGGATTCATGACCAATGGCAGCCCAAACAAGAAAGGCTCGTTGATATTGAATAGGCCAGGAACTAACTCAACTTTACCAATAGAGCGCATTTGCTGCGAATGAGCAATGAACAGTGTGAAAATAATCAAGCCAAAGGTTATTCCAGAGCCTGAGAGATTGATAAAATTATTGTAGAACTCATTGGTGACAATGTGCGCACCATTGTCCAGACTCAGTTTCCCAGCTTTGAACAAAGACGCATTGTCAGCGGTATTCGGGATTAAGAAAGCGCCTGTAATTGCTCCCATAATCAATCCGCCATGCACCCCAAAGAACCAGAAGAACGGTACTAAAAGGGAAATTACCAAAATTCCTGCATAAGAATCACCAAGATGCTGCAGCGGCTGCTCTAAAGTGTAATAAATTGCCTCAACAAGGTCTGTATGACCAATCTTGTTGAATAAAGCATAAATCACAGTTGCCGCAAAAATAATCACTGCCGACGGAATCATTGAGGTAAATTGATTGGCCACATTTGAAGGCACTTGCTCAGGCAGTGTGATTTTCCAGCCAGCTTTGATCATTGCCGAATAGCCCCAACCAGTAAAACAGCCGATTAGAATTGCGGCAATCATTCCTTGTCCGCCCTGCCAGGAAAGATTCAAGACGCCAGTAACAGGACTGTTCAGTAGGGTCTGCATGGCTCCTGGCAGCTTTTTAAAAGCTGCTGAGACTGCCGCTGCCCTCATTGTACCCGTTCCGCCTGTCAAAGCGCTTGCGATGGGATTAGCAACAGACAAGGTCTGAACAATGAAGAATGCTGCGAGAGCTGTCAAACCCGCAGGCAAAGCCACTTGATGCAGCCCCTCCTCATTGACGTAACAATAGCCGATACCTACGACTGCCCAAATGGCTAGAATACCAAAAGACATACTGTAAGCTTGACTGAAGATGGCGGCCCAGCCATTGTCTGTCATCCAAGCTGCTACTGATGGAATTGGAAAATTCGCCAGGATCAAGAAAATTGAGCCGATCATGATAAAGGGCATCGCATAAAGCATACCATTTTTGAGAGCTGTAATGGCTTTTGTGTTGACAAAACGCATGATTTGCGGCAGCAATTTCTCATTTATGAATTTATTCATAATTATTCCTCCTTGTTAATAATTTACATTCAACTGTATATTATTTAATTACATAAAAAGTTTAACATTTCATTAAATAATAACAAGGTATTTTCCTATAATTGTCACATGTTTCAGCTTCTGTAACAAAAAAGCATCCCGTCTTTTAATCGACGAAATGCCTCATGTCATCTGTAAAAATTAGAATTATTATTTTTTTGAAGCTCGATGCGCCAAGATCTCAATGAAAGCAATGACTGGAAGCTGCGAAGTCAAGTTTTCAAGCGGATCATAGGCAGAAAACTCTTCTGAAAAATGATAGGGCAGATTCACATCAGACAGCTTAGCGATAGAATTATTCTCTGAATTGGTAATGGACAGAACTTTTGCCTTGTTCATTCGCAGAATCTGCAATCACTCAACGATCTTATCTGTTTCCCCAGACACAGACAGCACAATTGTCAAGACACCATCTTCATTTTTTCGCTTTACCGATTGATAAGGATCTGTCATGACATAACTTTCAAGACCAATATTGGTAAAGTACATGGCTGCATACTTTGCCAGTGCACCAGAGGTTCCAAATCCCAAGAAAACCCTATACCTGGCATTTTTTATCAAACGAATGGCCGCAGACAGTTTCATCGAGAATTCTTTGCTGGCAATTTCTTTCATGAACAAATCCAGCTGAAGCAGGTTTTCATAGTAGTCTGTCGCCACAATTTCTTCGCGGCCTCTGTCATTCAAATAAAAACGAAAATCAGTCCAGCCTTGGAAACCCAATTTTTTCGTCATGCGAATAATTGCTGCGGTAGAAACATGTGCTTCTTTGGACAATTCACGTATCGTCATGGATTGAACTTGCGACGCATGCGACAAGACCCAATCAAATATAGTTCCCTCTAATTCATTGAGTTTCTTGATATAAACTCTTGAAAATTCCATGTCTGAGATCATTATAACAAAATCAGTCTCCATTTGGAAAGCAGATGTAGATTGAAGCGACATAAAAATGATGAATTTTTTGACAAACTTTCATTTTTTGCAAAAAAACTAATTTAAAGACTCTCTATTGATTGCATATTCGTAATGAAAAAGATATAATCATTCTAAAGATTTCATTATATTAAGTCACTTTTAAACAAAAGGAGAAAAAATGAAGAAGACGATTTTATTCAGCGCAGCTGCTATTGCAGCCGTAGGAATGGGAATGTCAGCAGCCAAAGAAGCTTCTGCTTCAACAAATGATCAAGTGCCATTGTACCGCTTGTACAATCCAAACTCTGGCGAGCATTTCTACACCACATCTTATTATGAAGCTCAGGTCGATTATGATGCAGGCTGGAACATTGAAGGTGTCGGCTGGCAGACGCCTAGCTCAGGTGATCCAGTTTATCGCTTGTTTAATCCAAATGCGCGAGATGCCGGCAGTCATTATTACACGATGAGTAGCTATGAAGCCTCTCATTTACAGTCTTTGGGCTGGATTTGGGAAAACAATCAGAAAGCGCTCTTCTATTCTGGCGGCTCAACCCCAGTTTACGTTGATTACAATCCAAACGACGGCGGGCATAATTATACAACTTCACGCTTTGAGGCCGATAATTTAATAAAGGCTGGCTGGAAGTACGATGCGCTGGCAATGCATGCAACAGGCGCAGGAAACCAGGATGGTGCCAAGATTCATCCAGTAGTCATTGCGCCTGCACCTGAACCAGCACCAGTTACAACTGCAGAAAAAGACAACGCAGTTGAAACTGCAAAACAGTATCAAAGCATAGGCTTCAACATGTCTCGACAGAGAATGATAGATCAGCTAAAGTATGAAGGCTTTGGAGATGGGGACGCACAATATGGTGCAGACAACGCAGGCATTGATTGGAATGCAAATGCACTTGCTGCTGCAAGGACATACAGCGGATCGCCTTTTAACATGTCAAAATCCGCAATCTATGACCAATTAGTCTCAGAATATGGCGAAAAATTCACTCCTGGGCAAGCCCAATATGCCATTGACCATTTATAAAGAAATAGCTTGAATTTCAAAAAATCCTGCCAACTTGACAGGATTTTTTTGTATCATATCGGAGCGCTTGAAGCTATGATATTCTTAATCTCTATGCTTCAGTGCGAGCGCTCTTCACATCTTGTTTTAACTGAGTTCAGCAGGCATGAAGCTTGGAAAATAGAAAATTTGAGAACCTGACCATCGGTCAGAACCTCAATTTCCTAATTTTCTACGCTTCAGAACGAGCCTGCTTCACATCTTGTTTTAACTGAGTCCAGAGCGCCAGAAGTCAAGAAATTAGATAAAACTTCGGGCGAGGCAAGCCTCACCCGAAGTTTTCCTAAATTTCTTAACTTCTTTACGGGCGCTCCTCACATCTTGTTTTAACTGAGTTCAGGACGCCATGGGCTAAGAAATTAGATAAAACTTCCGCAAAGGCTAAAGCCTTCACGGAAGTTTTCCTAAATTTCTACGCCCTTGAACGGGCGTCCTTCACATCTTGTTATTCCGCTGCTTTTTCGATGGCTTCTGCTGCTGCTGCTGCAACTTCCTCATCTGTGGTGCGTTTTGAGATGATGTCATCAAAGTCAGGAACGCCTGCAAACGGCTCAATCTCACGGTAATTGGCAATACCAGTACCTGCTGGAATGATCTTACCAATGATAACATTTTCTTTCAGACCAAGCAGATGGTCTTTCTTGCCGCGAATAGCAGCGTCAGTTAGGACACGAGTTGTCTCCTGGAATGAAGCCGCTGACAAGAATGAATTTGTCTCCAGAGAGGCTTTCGTAATTCCGAGCAGGACTGGACGTGCGGTCGCAGGTTGAGCCCCAGCCATCAGAATCTCCGCATTGGCATCCTCAAAGTCTGTAATGTCAATCAGCACACCTGGAAGCAAATCAGTGTCGCCTGGATCCATGACACGCACCTTGCGGAGCATTTGACGAACCATTACCTCGATATGCTTGTCGGCGATTTCAACACCTTGTGATCTGTAAACCAGCTGCACTTCGGCCAACAAGTAAGTCTCCACTGACAGCGTGTCACGAATTTTCAGCAAGTGCTTAGGCTCAATAGA
>JAITVN010000079.1 GCA_031285775.1 Streptococcaceae bacterium
TGCGGAAAGCGGGACTTGAACCCGCACAGCCAAGATAGGCCACAGGATCCTTAATCCTGCGCGTCTGCCAATTCCGCCATTTCCGCAAAATTGCTACTTGAGTAGTTTACCAAATTTAAGAGTTCTTGTCAAGAATCGAGCTGCACTTGCCACGTTTATTATCGCGCTGCACTTGCCACGTTTATTCATAGCCGACTTGTTGCCGACCTTTGTCTCATTAGCAAAAAAACAGTTTAATATTTCTTTCACTTCGAAAAAATGAAAACTGTTTTGTAATTTATCTTTAAGATAAGAAGATTTGTTTATTTTTCTTCTTCAATCGGACTTTCGATCTTGTTTTCCTCAACCTCAGGAGCTGAAGCTGCCACAGCAGGTTTATTGAATGAACGAATCGCAGACATTTCATAAGTCAGGATAACGCCGTCACAGTCAATATCAACCGTTTTTTTAACGCTGTCTAGAGAATCAATCACCCCGTGCAAGCCACCAATTGTCACAACTTCATCGCCTGAAGACATGGTCGACAACTGCTCTTGTCTTTTCTGCTGCTGCTTCTTTTGTGAACGCTGCATCCACCACATCAATGCAACCATGATGACAATTATTGGCAGGAATGTTACTAATGAACCCATTTTATACCTCTTTATTATAGAAATTACCACTTGAGTAACTTGATTTTTTGCCGACTATATTAAACAGTAAGCAATTCAGTTAATTTCTCGCGGCTAATTATTGTTTAATCAGTATTATATCATAATTTCTGCTATCTTCAAATTTCAAACAAATTCAATATCTCGGTGCAGCTAAGAATACTTTTGCAATAATCTGAATCTCCTCAATGAGAAAATGTCCTAGTTAAATGGAACATTTCCCGTCATTTTAACTGCTCAAGCATCCTGACTGTCTTTCAAGAAATTGTTTTTTGCTATTGTCTCGGCGGTAAGTGCAGACTTTATATCATTGACAGTTACCCCTCTTGGGTCATTAACTGAGTAGGCAGTGACAAACTTACAAGTTATATCATCAATAACTTTACTCCCGCCGTCTACTCGAGGAGGAAAATTACCTATCCGCTGTCTTCTGCTAGTCCACTTTTTTCTTCTGCCACAGTATTTCATAAAGAGACGATTGAACAGACTTTCAGCGATGATAGATTTAAATGTAACGAAAAAGATTGACTTTCTCCTGAAAATGTTATTTTTTCCAGGCTCTAGAGCTTGGTTTTTACCCGGACTAGTGTTCCAAAGATGAAAGATTTTGAAGTAGTTGGCGAGAGGAGAAATACTTCAAAAATACCAGCAAGATTTGGACAGCTGGTATTTTTGATTTGAATTAAGATTCAAAATCTGAATTCTCTCGAATTTCATTCAAATACTTTCTTAGAAATCACTTATTGTTCGCATTTATGCGATTCTTTAATTTTTTAAGTTCTTCTTTTGCCATTTCAGCTACGTGATAGCATTCAAAAAACTCAAAGTGAGCAATGCATTCTTCCACGGCGTTATAGTTAAATTCTGTGGGCTCCAGTCTATATTGAAATAGTTTTTTAGAGTAAATGAGAAGTGCTTTTTCAAGCATATTATTCTCAGGTCCGATATGATTTTCAAGGTACTGAAATATTTCTTGTATAGGTGAGTAATTTTGATTGGCAATGAAGCATGTTATCGCATTAAGAAGAGAAAAGTTTAAATTATCTTGTAAGATAGCCGACGAAATGTAATGGGTTTTCGGATAAAGTATTTTCTTGCACAGTGATTCCAGTTGATTTTCTGCAAAAAATTCAAGGCAATTCGCAAATAGAGAAGCTTCATAGCGTCCCCATTCATTGACAGATTCAAGGTAACGGACAAGGTAATTAATTTCACTTTTTTTATTTCAATCGCCTCCCCCCATCCTATGGAGTGTAGATTCGATTTGAATATGATCAAGTCGTAAGCGCTGGTTCTCAGGGGTTTGCTCAATGAGTTTTTCTGTATCTGATAGTAAATGAGTAAGCTTTAGACTCTCTTTATTCAAACGCGTGAAAAAGACTTGAGAGATGGTTGAAAACTCAATATCTCCTTGAATTTTTAGAAAAGAGACTTCAAACTCTTCCGCTGTCAAATTAATCTCTCTCAAAAGACGGAGAAATTTGACAGCGCTGATATCGCTTTCCCCACTCTCAAATCGCATGAGTTGTGAATAAGAAATTAGAGATTTCGAAATTCCCTTAGGTTCAACGTTTTTCGATTTTCTTATTTTTTTAAAAGTTTCTCCTAAAAATGTGTTCATATTAACTAATGCACCACTCTCTTTCATTCGCAAATTTGCAATATTTACTCCTTTTATGGTGTTGACACCCGTCCAACAACATTGTACTATTATTTTATAAGATAGTAAAGACTATTAGAAAGGATAAAAATGAGACGGAGAAAAGCCATTATGTCACTGCTGATACTTTATATATTATCAGTAGTGACATTTATTTTGATTCGAAGATTTTTTTATCCTGAGCCAGCAAGTTGGTTAATCTTTTTTTGTGTTAGTACCACACTTCTGGTGTTTGCTTGGAAATACTTTAACCGAAGAGGTCTTGTTATTATGCACATGTCAAGTACTTTTTTCCAGAAATATCTCCCGAAAAGGGAACGGGTTTTTATGTTAGCATTTGGTTATTTTGCCATGCCTGTCTGGAATTTTTTCAAAGTCTCTGTAGAGGATCTTTGGTCATCGGTTGTAGTTTTTGCTTTTATCAGCTTTCTCATATATCAGGAGTGTAGTAAAGATAAAAATGACAAATAATGATTAATGTGGTTAAAATCATCAGAACAGCAAGAGAAAAGCCATGTATATCAACAATACAAGGCTTTTCATGACGATGCCGACTATAGGAATCGAACCTACGACCCCTTCGTTACGAGTGAAGTGCTCTACCGACTGAGCTAAGTCGGCTCAGTTACGTTGCCGACTCAGCTCAGTCGAAGAGCACGAACGGGGGAAAACTTCGTTTTCTTTATCCCGTTACCTCAAAGCGCTGCTTTGAGCTCTACCGACTGAGCTAAGTCGGCTCAGTTTGATGTGTCACATACAAGTGACAACACTTTATTATAACAAATTTTTCTCAGTTTTGGGTAAATATAATTGTCCGATTTTCTGATTTTTTGTTCGACTTCTTCGTTTGTTTTCTTAGAAGTCCTTCGCATTCGGCTGGTTGTAACCGTATTTTTCACAAAAGTCTTCACGGAATTCCAGCAGATTGTCAGCCATTATTGCCTGGCGTACGCGCGCCATCAGATGCACAAGGAAATAGAGATTGTGATAACTGCAGAGGCGCAGGCCAAAGGTCTCATCCGCTTTGATCAGGTGGTGCAGATAGGCACGTGTGTAATTTTGACAAGTATAGCACTCGCATTCAGGATCGAGTTTAGTAAAATCATGCGCATACTTGGCATTACGGATGTTGCAGCGGCCGAAGCTGGTCATGAGAGTACCGTTTCGGGCAATGCGGGTCGGCAGGACACAGTCAAACATGTCAATCCCGCGGATAACTCCGTCAATCAGGCTGTCTGGCGCGCCTACACCCATGAGGTAGCGCGGTTTGTCTTCGGGCAGGAGCGGCGTGGTATAATCCAGCACGGCATTCATCTCGGCATGGGTTTCGCCTACAGCTAGACCGCCGATTGAGTAACCGGAAAAGTCCATGCTGGTCAAATCCCGGGCAGATTGTTCGCGCAGGTCACGGTAGCCTGCGCCTTGAACAATCCCGAACAGGCCTTGATCTTCCCAGCGTTTATGTGCCTTAAGGCCGCGTTCTGCCCATCTGGAGGTCCGCTCCACAGATGCTTTGACGTAGTCATAAGGCTGGTAGAACTGAGGGCATTCGTCAAAGGACATCATGATGTCGCTGCCTAGATTATTCTGGATGGCGATGGCTTTTTCCGGCGAAAGAAAAAGCGGAGCGCCGTTCAAATGATTCTTGAATTTGACGCCTTCTTCTGTGATATTTTTCTTGTTCTCAACCAGCGAATATACTTGAAAACCGCCAGAATCTGTAAGAATCGGCTGATCCCAGTTCATGAATGTGTGCAGGCCGCCTGCTTCGGCGATCAGCTCGTCACCTGGGCGAATCCAGAGATGATAGGTATTCGCAAGAATGATCTCGCTGCCGATAGCTTTCAGCTCTTCTGGCGACATGGTTTTCACTGTTGCTTGAGTGCCCACAGGCATAAACATCGGTGTCGGCCAAGTCCCATGCGGCGTGATAATCTCGCCCAGTCGCGCACCTGTATGTTTGTCCTTTTTAATAAGTCTGTATTTAATTGCGTGTTCAGTCATGAATTATAGTATAGCAGATTTTGCTTAAATTTGATTGTGAATTTACTTTGAGAAAATTTTGGATCAAGAAAAATTCAGAAATAGTAAATTGTGACCAAAAAGCATCGAAATTTTAATAAAAGCTAAGAATATTATTGATTTGACTTTAATAATGTTTGGACTCAGTCTTGAGCTCACCGTCAAGCTCATCCTCAAGTTTCTCATTTAATTCCTCGTATTCAACTGAAGGTTTCGGCGCTTTCCGACCATGCAGGAAATAATAGAGCAAGGCAACCAGAAGCATGAAAACTGCAGAAAGGTAGTAAAGATTACGATAACCCGTTGAAGGCTCAATCGCCCCTAAAATGAAGGGGCCAACGCCGACACCCATGTCGAAAATTCCGTAAATGGTCGAGGTGGCAAGGCCAATGCGTTCTGGGCTAGCATGACGAATCGCAATGGTTTGTCCAAAAGGCAGAAATGAGCCGTAGCCAAGTCCCACAAAAGCAGCAGCCAGCAGCAGAATAAGGCTATTTGTTGCAAATCCAGTTAATGCAAGACCAATGGCAAAGAACAGGAAAGTCGGATAAAGGACAAAATTGTCACCTTTTGCGTCAAACAAACGGCCTGAAAATGGGCGTGAACCTAGAATAAAGACAGCATAGACGAGATAAAATAAGCTTCCAGCAGTTACCAGACCAATCGCTTCGCTGTAATTAGCCATGAAGCTCAAAATTCCTGCATAGCCTACCCCCACCAAAAAGGCAATGATCGAAATGGGCATAGCCGTTTTCTCGAAGAAGCTGGATAGCTTGAAGGGGAGTTTAGCCGATGGATTGGGTTCAGCAAACTCCTCCGGGATTTTCAGGAAGAAGATGGCAATCAGGGCTACGAGAACAAAAACAGTGGCTAATATCAAGAGTGCTGTGTAATTAAAAGCATGATAGACTGCGATGGACAAAAATGGGCCAAATGCAGAAGCTATCGTGATGGATAGGGCGAAGTAGCCGATCCCTTCGCCGCGTCGTGCTGCAGGTACGATTAATCCAGCCAAAGTCGACGAAGCTGTTGCTGCAATGCCAAAGCCAATGCCGTGGAAAAAGCGCACAATCATCAGCAAGGGGAGATTCGGCGTCACGAAATAAAGGAGTGTGGCCACGAGATAAAATGCTGCGCCGAAGTACAACAAGCGCTTAACGCCAAGACGCATCACTGTGTAGCCGGCAAACAATCGGCCGACAAAACCACCGATGACAAAAATTCCCGACAAAATACCTGCAACGCTGGCAGAAGCTTGGAACTGCGACATTGCCACAGTTCCCATGATTACCGTCAACAGATAAAAGACCAGGTAAAAAAGTAAACTAATCACAAGAGTGAGCGTAAAAGTGCTCGTCCAGATTTTTTCTTTTCTCATATAAAATAACTGGCATTCATTTGAATGCCGTCCTCTCTCTATAATTTGATATTTGGTATGAATCAGAGAGTTCTTGTTGGCCCATTTTCATGTTTAAGTGTTTGGTAATACATTTCTTATTCAAGTATAGCACTTTTTTACAAGGAAAGTGTCCGTTTTTTCTGAAATGAACTGCAAATCTCTGCAAATTCTTTGCAAGATGTTTATTCCTTGAAAAATCAGTGCTTCTTCTCAAAGTCAACGCAATCTAAAAGATGGCACAAAAATCTGTGTCATTTTTTCTATTTACAAAATATTATAAGCGGTTACAATTAAAGTATAGAAATTATTTATGAAATAAAGGAGAAAAAGTTATGGCTGAAAAAACAAGTGCCAAAGTAAAAGTTCAGCGCTTTGGTACATTCTTATCCATGATGATTATGCCGAATATTCCGGCATTGATTGCTTGGGGCTTCATTACCTCACTGTTCTTAACCCCTGGAGGTTGGATTGTCTCAATCTGGCCGAATTCCATCGGTTTTACCAAGGAAATGGCCAATATGGTCGGCCCAATGTTGGGCTATATGATTCCACTACTGATTGCCTTCACTGGCGGTAAAAATGTCTACGGGAGTGATCGTGGCGGTGTAGTTGGTGCCATCGGTGCCATGGGCTGTTTCATCGCAGCACAAGTCGGCCCTGGCATTCCTATGATTCTTGGTGCAATGGTCGTTGGTCCGCTCGGCGGCTGGATGCAGAAGAAATTTGATAACTGGGTTCAACCTCACATCAGAACGGGACTGGAAATGCTGGTCAACAACTTCTCAGCTGGTTTCATGGGACTGTTTCTGGCGATTGTTTCCTATAAGATTGTTGAACCGTTTGTGTCCTTCTTTACTGACATTGCCCACGATGGTGTGCAAGTCCTGATCAACGCGCATCTGATTCCTCTGGCTAACCTCTTCATTGAACCTGCCAAGATTCTGTTCTTGAACAATGCGATTAACCACGGTATCCTAACGCCGCTTGGTCTTGATCAGGCAAAGCAAGCTGGTAAATCAATTCTCTTCCTCTTGGAAGCAAACCCTGGTCCTGGTCTTGGTATCCTGATTGCCTTCTGGCTATTTGGTAAAGGGACTGCGAAGTCTACTGCACCTGGTGCGATTATTATTCAATTCATCGGCGGTATTCATGAAATCTACTTCCCTTATGTCATGATGAAACCTGCACTGTTCCTTGCTGTTATGGCTGGTGGTGTGTCTGGTACCTTCATGAATAATATCTTTAATACAGGTCTGGTAGCGCCAGCTGCGCCTGGATCCATCATCGCAATTTTCGCGCAAGGTTCTTCTCCTGCTGCAGGCGGTATGATGAACTTTGTGAAGATCTTCATCGCGGTTATCGTGGCTGCAGCGGTTTCATTCCTTGTGGCGGCGGTCATTCTGAAGCACGATAAATCAATGGTTGACGATTCTTCCTTTGCTGAAGCGCAAGCTGGAGTTGCTTCTGAAAAAGCTACTTCAAAGGGACAAACACTTGCTGCTGTGGTTTCTGGTGACTTCTCAGGCGTGAAACACATTATCTTTGCTTGTGACGCTGGAATGGGCAGTTCTGCCATGGGCGCTTCCATACTGCGCAACAAGGTTAAAGAAGCTGGCCTGTCAGACAGGATAGATGTCAAAAACGTCGCGATTGCCAATCTGAAAGCTGGAGGCGATACAATTGTCGTCACACAAGATGAGCTGGCTGAACGTGCATCAACGATGGCCCCAGACTCAATTCGATTTGCGGTTGATAATTTCCTGAGTTCGCCAAAATATGACGAAATCATGATGGATCTTAAAGGAAGCGGGACAACGGCTTCCCCAAATAGCAAAGCTGACTCGAGTGACGCTGCTGTTGACCTGAACCAGATTGACCATGTTGTCTTTGCACATGACAGCAAGCACATGGGCTCAGCCACAATGGGCGTAGAGACTTTGAAAGCGATTTTCAAGAATCACAATGTCGCCATCCCAGTTTCAGAAGTTGAATTCCCAGGCTTGGGCAGCTTCAATGCACCGAATATCATGGTTGTGACAACAAAAGATCTGACAGATAAAGCCAAACAAGCTGCTCCGAGCGCACAGCATTTGTCGGTTGATAGTTTGATTACAAGTCCTGAATATGACAAAATGGTTGCGCGTTTGAATAAATAACAATATACAGCTAAACTTCCCTCTTTTGGGAAGTTTAACATTTCTTCAAAAATGTCTAATAAGTGAAAATTATTTTACAATATCATGTTATAATAATATCTTATTTATGAAAAAGAACTTATCTTTAAGGAGAATGTAATGCTAGTAACCAGTCGCGAACAAAAGATTATTCAGGCTTTTACAAAGAAGGGGACGCTGACAATTGCCGAGATGCTTGACATCACTGGCACAAGTCGACGTACCCTTTATCGTGATTTGGAAAATATACAAAATTCGCTGCCGGAATCCGTAGATTTGCGCAGCTCTGAAGACGGTTATTTTATGACGGGCGACGTAACCAATCTGACCACGCATGAAATGGTCGAGTTTACAGCAACTGAGCGACTCTACGGTGAATTAATGCTTTTAGTTCAGGAACAGGCTTCTATCAGCAGTTTGACCGAAACCTTCGGCATCAGCCAGCCGACAGCGACAAACGATTTGCGGCTGATTGACCAGGCGCTGCAGGAAAACGGCTTAACCTTAAGACACGAGGGCGGTTTGAAGATTCTCGGCGACGAAGAGAAAATTCGATCGGTGCTGGTGTCGGGTATATTCAGTTCTTGTAGTATCACTGATGCACTCAGCGGCCATTTTTCCCAAAATAAAATCCTCTCTTTCCTAGATTTGTCAGCCTTTGAGCTTGCAAAATCTGCCTTTGAAAAGAATGAGCTGCCAGGAATTGTGGATAAAACGCGTATCCTGATGCAGTTTTTCTTAACAGCTAGCTTACTGCGTCTGTCTGCAGGCTATTTCATCAATTCCTCGAATGTGCACAGACCGAGCAAAAATGCGCTGGCTTTCGTCAAACAATTGATTGGTGAGTTGGATGATTTCACATTTACAATTGCTGAAATCACTTACCTGGCTTCAATTTATGATGTGCTCTATTTCGGATTTGGACGCGATGTGCTTTTTATAGAGAAATTTGATGCTGACTTTTCTTATAAAATTCGTGAATTGATTGATAAGGTTTCAGATGAACTGGAGCTAGAATTCATCAAAGACGATAAACTTTACGGCCTGCTCTACGCGCATTTGAAAGAGACTGAGATTCTGCCTGAGTTATTTTCAAACAAACAGAATGACTTTGTCAAGAAAATTGAAAAGGACATCAAAAAGATTTTCGATACTGTCCAGAAAATTATGCCTGAGGTGTTTGAGAAAAAGTTCTCGGATATGGAAGTCGCCTTCGTGAGTTTACATTTCGCGGCGACTTTGGAACGCAGTGATGCAGTTCTTCCGCTGAGTGCAGCCTTAGTGACCAGTCGCGGACACATCTCATGCGAATTTTTAATCAGCAGCTTGCGTAAGAATTTTCCATTCTTGAAGCGCATTGACATCATTCAAACTTCTGCGAGCTTTGATAAATCAATGTACGATGCGATTTTCACAACGGAGAAGGAATTGGATTACATCTACATTGACCGCTCCTTCGAGCAAAAAAACCTTGATGTGATTAGGCATCAGCTGCGTGAAATTCAGCGTCATACAAAGAAAAATAGCCATGATGACGCCAATCAGAATCTTATCAATCTTAATCAGCTTTTTAATATAGGAAATGACATCTTGTCTAATTTCGCAATTACAGAAATAGACAATTTGCCTAATTTATCCGATGTTGTCAGGCAAGTTGTCAACAGCGTTAATTTGCCGCAGAACCGTGAAGTCGCTGAACTGCTGCTCTTAAGATTTAATGAAACGCATCTGGCAATTCCCGAAACTCAAATCGCACTGCTACACGGTGTCCATGCTTCAATTGAAAAACCCTTGTTCAAAATTTTCGACCTTAGCACAGAGGTTGAAGTCACTGGGATGAATCGTGAGAAAATGATGATTAAACGTGTGCTGCTGCTACTTTCCCCACTAGAAGTAGAGGATTACGCCGCTTATCTTCTCGGAAAAATTTCTAGCTCAATTATTGAAAACAAACTCTACACAACAATTTACGACTCCGGAAATGTGACTGTGGTGAATGAATTGCTGCGTAAAATCATGACCGAAGCAATTCGTGAATACGGAAAATAAGGTGTGACAAGCATCTTGTACAATATAAACCAAAGAAAAGGAAATAATTATGAACATTCAAAAAAATCTTATCAAACTCAACCAAAATTTCGCGACTAAGGAAGAGGCCATTACTTTCTGCGGCAATCTGCTTGTTGAGGGCGGCTTCGTTAAGCCGGATTACATTCCAGCGATGATTCAGCGCGACCGCGACCTGTCTGTTTATATGGGGAATTTCATCGCGATCCCGCATGGTACCGATGAAGCTAAAAAAGAGGTGCTCAAGACTGGAATTGTTGTCGTTCAGGTGCCGCGCGGCGTGAACTTCGGGACAGAAGCGGAGCCGAAAGTTGCGACGGTGCTCTTTGGCATTGCAGGGCTCGGCAATGAGCATTTGGACTTGATTCAGAAGATTTCACTTTTCTGTGCCGATGTAGATAATGTCGTGAAACTTGCCGATGCACAGTCTGTGGACGAGATAGCTGCTTATTTCAACGATTGAGGCGGCTGAGAAATCCCTCATCAAGTAGCTTTTTAAAAGAGTAAATGAAAAATCCCAGTCTCACATGGGATTTTCGTTTGTCCTTTTACTTGAAAATATGGCACAGAAATCTGTGACAATCCTTCTATTTACTTGCTCTACAGCCCGTTTTATAATTAATTTATAGAAGAAAAAGGAGAGATAAATATGAAAAAAGCAGTACATTTTGGCGCTGGAAATATTGGACGCGGTTTTATTGGTGAAATTCTGAGTGAGAATGGTTTCGAAATTGAGTTTGTTGATGTCAATGAGGCCATCATTGATGCGCTGAACGCACGACACTGCTACAGCATTGAGTTGGCGAACGAGGCGCATGACAGGATTGAAATTGCTGGGGTTTCCGGCATCAATAACGGTAAGAATCCTGAAGATGTTGTCAAAGCCATTGCAGACGCGGACATTGTCACAACTGCGATTGGTCCGAATGTTCTGCCTTTCATCGCTGAGCTTATTGCACAAGGTATCCAAAAACGCCGCGAAAATGGACAGACTGCACCACTTGATGTGATTGCCTGTGAAAATATGATCGGCGGCTCAGAATTCCTCTGGAGCAAGGTTCGCGACTTCCTCAAACCTGCTGACCTGCCTTACGCCGAGCAATACATCGGCTTTCCAAATGCCGCAGTTGACAGAATCGTGCCGACTCAGACACACGACGACATCCTCTTCGTGACTGTCGAGCCTTTCCACGAGTGGGTCATCGACGAAAGTCAGATGAAAAACAAGACTTTCAAGCTGGACGGCGTGCACTATGCGGAGAATCTCGAGCCCTATATTGAGCGGAAACTCTTTTCGGTGAATACGGGACATGCAACCGTGGCCTACAACGGCGCCTATTTTGGCTACAAGACGATTCTCGCTGCCTTGCAAGATGACAAAATTATGGACGCTCTAAAAGCTGTGCAGACCGAGACCCGCCAACTCCTCCTGTCAAAATGGGACAGCTACTTCAACGAAGAAGAGCTTGTGAAGTATCACGAAACCATCATTTCCCGATTTGCGAATCCGCAAATCGTGGACGATGTCACGCGTGTTGCCCGCACCCCCATACGCAAGCTAGGATACGATGAACGCTTCATTCGCCCGATCCGCGAGCTGAAGGCACATCAGCTGGGATACAGTGCGCATCTTGATGTGGTCGGAAAAATCTTTGCTTATAATGATCCTGATGACAAGCAGTCGCATGAATTGCAGAAAAAGCTTGCTACAGAGGATTTAACAACTGTTATCAAGGAAGTGACTGGTCTTGATGATGCCGACTTGATTGCCGAGATTGAGGGCGTGGTTAAAAAGTACGCGAAATAATTACGAAGTATACGGAAAAAGCACTGTATGTGTAAAAACGCAGTGCTTTTAATATTGCTCACTATCTTTGTACAGCTTGTGTCAATCATCAATTCTGTCACCAACTCTGTAGAAATAATTCGAGAGGGTGCCATCTTGATCGATAAAAATTCTGTCCCGACTTAGGTCACTTTGGTCATTTGGCCCTGACTTCACGCCCGCTGGAAGAATGACCATGTCTACGCTTGATTCCCCGAATTTAAGAGGGAAGGTAACTGAGTCATTTCCTTTTTTCGCGACGCTCCAAAGATCTTCGGATACAATGTCATTAATGACTTTATCATCCAAAATAAATTGATCGCCGATCACGCCTACAGTCCTGCGTTCATCGTTTTTCCAGATGCCTTGAATGGTCGATAGATCTTTGTTCATGATCTGATCCAAGTCGATCTTATTTTTCCCTTCTTTAACTATCTGCCAGGCTTTTTTGCCATGGATCCAGTTGTTGTTCAGCAGGAAGTTCTGCTCGAATAAGCTGCTGGTGTAATTGTGTGCCCCAGACAATGCATTCGGATTGTAGGCAACGTAACTCGGCACATCCCCACCAGAGTAGAATACTGGTTTGCCGTCGTTGTCCCATCTCCAGCCTAGAAAAACATTATACTCCGCTTCGTACTTGCTCGTAGTGTAATAGTGGTCGCCGCCCTCAGAATTCGGATTGTAGATACGATAAACAGGCTCACCCGTTGTTGGCGCATACCAGCCGACGCCTTCAGATGTCCAGCCGTAGACTTGAAGATTTATCAGCTCGTAAACGTTTGAGGTGTAGAAATGCTCGCCAGTGTTTTTGTTGTAGATACGATAGATTGCTGTCTGATTCTCTGATGCGGCCTCTGTTTCTGCCTGAGCAGGAAATGCAGGGACAGTCCCAAGAGCCGTGAGTGATAGAACCGCCAGCAGGGGTAATTTCTTCATTTTTTTCTCCTTATTTGATTTGATATTTGTTAGCTTTATTTTACCTAAATCTAATTCTTTTGTCGTTAAAAGTGCCCGACAGCAATAAAAGGCCTAAAAAACATAAGGCCTTTTAAATGCAAATCATTGAGACTTATCAAAGAAATTAAAGTAAATGTATTGAACCATCGTAATGACTGAGAGAAGCACAAGTATTGAGATACAGCTATAAATGAAACTTTTCATATCCAGATAACCCAAAATAAAGAAATTAACTGTTTGCCAAAAGAAGGGAAGAAAAATAAACAACCCTATGTTTCTTGCGGCATAATATTTCTTATTCTTTCTTTTCAGAATTTTCTTCATGAGCTCTCTCCAAGTTGTAATTATGGCAGTAGCTTTTCTTTACTTCTATTTAATTAAATATTACAATTGAATTATAGGTTTGTAAATATATCCTTATCATGAATTTATCAAATATGAGAATCAAGAGGGGTAAAAATGGATGCTACTTTAGGAGAAATATTCAAAAAAATAAGGTTATCAAAAAACATAGGATCAAAAGGACTTGCGGAGCCCTACTTTTCTTATCCTCAGCTTATGAAGTTTGAAAGTGGAAGCAGTAGCATAAGTTATGATAAATTCATCTACCTGCTTCGAGCTATCAATTTGACTGCAGAAGAATTTGAATATTCCTATTACAAATTAAGAAAAGATACGGAATTTAAAATTGCTTCGGAGGTTCTTCCAGCGTATTTGGGGAAAAACCGTCTTAAACTCAAATATCTTTTGGAAAAGCTAGAAAAACTGTTGAAAAATAACAGAGAGCAACGTTTACGGCTTGAGTGCCTCCGTATCAAGTCTGCTCTACAGCGTTTGGGAGAACCTGTTCATATTCAAAAAAAGGAGATGAGCGAATTATTTTACTATCTAGATTCTGTTTACGAATGGAGTCGATACGAAGTCTACCTTTTTGATAACTGTATCGGTCTCTTTACCTTGCCGCAGTTAAGGATACTTTACAGTAAAATTCTTTACCCAAGGAGTGATAATATCTCGTCAATTCGTTTGCAAAGCGAGAAAAATATAGCACTTTTAAACACTGTGAGCATTTTAATTGTAAACAAGTATTTTGGAGCAAGCCACGAAATCTTCACTTATCTTGAATCCCACATTGCACCTGGTAGAGCTATGACTGAGCGGTCGCTTTTTGTCTTTTATAAAAAACTGCTTGCCTATCAGCAAGAAAGATCTGAGGAAAATTACAGGGCTGTACAAAGCTGTATTAGCAGCTTTGAAAACTTTGAATGTTATTATCTTGCTGAGAGAGCGCGTAATGATTTGAAGAAGATTGAAGATTATCGAATATGATAATTTTTCTCTAGTGGAAGTCAGCAGGTTATAGGCACTATTATTGCAACAGGAAAATCGAAGCATTTCTACTTCGATTTTTTAAAAATGATCGTTCATTTTTCATTGCCTGTGTCAATCACCAACTCTGTAGAAATAACTAGAGTTTGTGTCAGACTGTCCAATAAAAATTCTGTCTTTGCTTGAATCATTGTAAGTCCCTGAAACTACGCCCGCTGGAAGAATGACCATGGCTGCTCCAGAGACTTCACCTGTAAGCACGAAGGTTAAGGAATGCTCGCCTTTTTTCATATTGTCCCAGATATTTTTGACTAATCCCTCGTTAATGTCTTTTCCATCCAGAACAAACTGGTTACCGACCACTTCTAAAGTACTACCGTCACTATTTTTCCAGAGACCTTGAATCGTTGTGAGGTCTTTGTTCATGATCTGATTCAGGTCAATCTTATTTGTGCCCGCTTCAACTGCCTGCCAAGCTTTCTCGCCGTATATCCAGCCACTGTTCAGCAGCGAATTTTGTTCGTATAAACTGCTGGTATAATTATGTGCACCAGATGCTGCATTCGGATTGTAAGCAACATAGTTTGTCACTTCACCGCCAGAGTAAAATGCGGGTTTGCCGTCATTGTCCCACTTCCAGCCTAAAGAGACATTGTGTTCAGCTTCAAACTTGCTCGTGGTGTAATAATGGTCGCCGCCAGCAGCGTTCGGATTGTAAATCCGATAGACTGGCTCGCCCGTCAATGGCGCATACCAGCCGATTCCTTCTGAAGTCCAGCCTGCCTTTTGAAGATTGATCAGCTCATAAGCGTTTGAGGTGTAGAAATGCTCGCCCGTGTTTTTGTTGTAAAGCCGATAAATTGCTGCCTGATTCTCCGATGCGGCCTCTGTGTCTGCCTGAGCAGGAAATGCAGGGACAGTTCCAAGCGCCGTGAGTGATAGAACTGCCAGCAGTGGTAATTTCTTCATCTTCTTCTCCTTGTTTGATTTGATATTTATTAGTTTTATTTTACCTAATTCTAATCGTTTTGTCTTTATATTTGCCCGAAAGCAAGAAAAGATCGGATTCAGAATTCCTTTTTTGATTCACACAATCATTGGGATTTTTCCGAAACCGATTACTTGGGCTGCCTTGTCAAAATCAGTAACTTGGTTAATGCCCTGTTCGGTCAATATATAGGTCTGATCGCAGATTTGTTCAACTTCCTTGAGGTTGTGGCTGGTGTAGAGGATGATTTTTTCTCGGGATATTTTTTTGAGTTCATATATAACTTTTGATTTCACAAGGACGTCAAGTCCATTAAATAGTTCATCGATGAGTAGAAGGTCTGAAGGTGTGGAGAAGCTGAGTATGGTTGAGAAGAGCTGTTTCATTCCAAAAGAGTATTCTCCTACATTTTTAGACAAAAATGTGTCTGCGTTCAAACCAACTTCGAGTTTCTTGGCATATCTGTAATGCGCATCATCTAGCAAACGTAAGTAGTTCCAGCCTGAGAGATTGTCGTCAAAATATTCAACGCTGGGGATGTAGACGACCTGACCAGTTTTAATATCTCCTTGCTTGACTGAGATTTCCCCTGATATCACTGAGTAAAGGGTACTCTTGCCAATACCGTTTTTCCCGATCAGGCCGTATAGTCCGTTTTTCCGAAGCATAAAGCCAAAAGGCGCAATGTTGAGGAACTTCAGATTTTCAATGCTTAAGACCATAGCTCATATCCTCCGAATTCTGTATTTATTGAAGAGCAGGTTTGTAACAAGGAGCAGAAGGATACCGAGGGACGTGAGGTAGAGGAGACCTATAAGTAGAGAATTTTTTCCAAAAAGGTATTCGGGGTACTTCAGCAATTCAACGGGGTCGGTGTAGCTCATGGGGATAAACTTGCGGATGGACTGAACCCATGGCTTGTCTTGGATGGACTCGTAACCCATGACGAGGATAGCGATGAGAGTGACAACGACAAGGCTCCTTTTGGTAAGCATGGAGAGGAACATTCCGATTGAGGCGAGGAAGAATAGAACCACGAGGGCGTAGAGCAGGGCGGTAAGGATGACTTATCCGTTGGGGATAGACATATTGGCTGGTATTACCATATCATTAGTACTTCCTTTTCCTGATATCAGTTGCTCATAGTTGACATTCTTCATAAGGAAAGCTGGATAATTGGGAGAACCAAAGCCTTTTATTATGCCAACCATAGTAAGGAACGCTAACGATAACAGCCATAACCATATATAAGTTACTCCTACAGAAGAAAATAACTTGCTTCCGATGATTTTGTATTTATTAATGTTCAGGGCATGATAAATTCTATCTTCCTTACTTTCAAAAATATTGGCAAGGCTTACTGACAAAATAACAGCAAAACCCGTCAACCAAAGACTATTAAAAATTCGAGTCAGACCACTGACAAGTTTTCCAAAGGCATGAACTTGAGCTTTAGGCTGATATTCGAAATCTAATCCACGAGATTTAACGAGTTCAATGTATTCCATTTCAGACTCATCCCTCTTTTTTTGTTCTTTCATCAAGCCCACATTCATGCCAGCGGATATTTCACTGTCAGACTCTTTGACGCTACTTTTTAAATCCTCATATCGTAAATCAAAGTATCCATTTACGTCTTTTTTTTCAAGCGCGCTTAGCATTTTTTCTTGCATGTTAATATCGTCTTGATATTCTCTCCTTTTCTCTTGAGAAAGATTATATTCATCGGCATTAGAAAGCGTATCTCTAAAGGTATTGATATTCTGCTTAGCCATTTGTTGATATGCTTGAATGTAGTTTTCTTCACCATTTATTTGGGTTTCTTGCTGAAGTTGAAAACCTAGAAAGATGGAGGTGAAAACAACAAACAAAGTGATATTCTTCTTATTTGTTAAGAATTTTTTTATCTCAAATTGTAGTAATTTCAAATTCCAACACCTCCTCAAACTTTTCTTGAAAAAACAATTTATATCAATACAAAATTAATCTTTTCTTATATTTTATTATTTTTTCATCAAATAGTCAATGCAAGATTCAGAATAATTCTTCAATTCAAAAAGCTGATAATTCATCAGCTTTTGCTTCTCACAATTAAGACAATCTCAAATCCCGTCCTCAAAATCCTCATCTTCACTGTCAACCTGCACATGTTCCACATATTCATAACGTGCAATGGCCTCTTTTCCCTGCTGAATCAAGCTTTCAGCTAATTCAAGCGCTGAGTCAGCTGGTGTCAAAGTTGACATCAACAAGAGCGGGAAATTCGTCCCTGAGATGACTTCAATGTTTTTCTCAGGCATCTGCATTTTCAGCATGACGGCCTCTTTGAAAGGAGATCCGCCTTGCAGATCGGTCAGAATGAGAACTTCAGAGCCTGTATTTGCCAGCGCTGCGGATAACTTTTCATTAAGCAGCTCTGTACTGTCAGACTCCAGAAAATTGACATTCTGTACACTTTCCTGAGGACCTGCGATTAATTCGAGCGCGGAGACAAGTCCTTCTGAGAATTGCCCGTGCCCTGTAACGATAATATCTACCATTTTTATCCTTCCTTATAAAATCTTAAAGAATGATAAAATCAGCACGACAATGAAGGTCCCGCAAATCAGGACAATCGGGTTCATCTTCTTTTTACGAATCAGATAGTAGAGCAGAAAGACAAAGGCGAAGGGCAAGATGTTCGGCAGAATACGATCAAAGAAGTCTGTCTGCAAGTCAAGTTTGCTCGATTTGTTGATGACAAATTTCGTCAGAACTGTAATATGGACGTAGGAGGCAATCAGTCCGCCGATAACGGTCACACCAAGCACTGTAGCTGCATGACCGATGGTTTCAGATTGCTGTTTAATCATTGGAATGGCTTTTACACCGAGATTGTAGCCGAGACGTGTGGTAAAGAAACGCGTCGCAAAGATGGCACAATAAGCCACAAAGAAGAGAATTGGTCCAAGGATGCTGCCGCCGATTGCCATTGACGAACAAATCCCTGCCAGAATAGGAAGCACCGTGAACCAGAAGATGGCATCGCCGATACCAGCCATCGGCCCAAAAATCGCATTCTTCAAACCGCGAATGGTTGCACGATCTTCATGACCTTCTTCCATTGATAAGAGAAGCGCCATCAGGAATCCGGCAAAGTGCGGGCTGGTATTGATAAACTCAATGTTATCAACCATCGCTGCTTTCAAGCCATCAGGATCATTCTTGTAAATCTTCTTTAAGTAAGGAAGCTGCGAGAACATGAAGCCGCCGGCCTGCATACGCTCATAGTTCATACTGCCCTGCAGCCAGACAGAACGAACAGCGAGATGATTGATGTCTTTTTTCGTCAATACACGTACAGGTGCAGAGGCTGAGACTTCATTTACTGCTTCATTTTTGATTGCTTTAGATTCCATTTGAGAAGTCCTCCTCTTCTGGATTACTGTTGGTATTCAAGTTTATTGTCGGTTTATTTTTTCGTATCTTCTGATCAATCGTATAAGTAAAGAGTGCCAGTGCAAATCCTACAACAGCGACTGGAAGCAGGTTTGAGAAATTCAGGAATGTTGCGAGGATGAAGCCGATCAAGAGGAATGGCATGAACTCCATTTTCAACATCGTGTTCAGCAACATAGCAAAACCTATTGCAGGCAAGATGCCGCCGATAACTTCAAAGCCGTGGGTCAGCCATTCTGGAAGCGAAGCGACAAATTGTTTCATCGGTGTCTGAGCCAAGTAAGCAGTCAGGAAAACAACCACACCATAAGTAACCGCTACAATACCAGTGATTTCATAATGAATCCGTGCAACTTTCTTGGTATCGCCCTCATGTGATGCTTTATCAATTTGACGCATAAAGAAGGCAAAGGCCGAATAGAAGAATAAAATAACATATTGCATGAGCAGTGAGAAGGGCAGTGCCAGCGCCATTGCTGCAGTCGGCTCCGCTCCGGTTGTGTGTGCCAGAACAACTCCCATCACCCCTGCCAGAATGGGATTAGGCGGCTGCGTACCGCCAGCAGGCGTTAATCCTGCAAAAGCAAGCTCGGTTACACCGCCGACGACCAAACCTGTCTGAACATCTCCGAGTATAATGCCGGCTACTGTAGCCACGATGATTGGGCGGAAGATATAAAGTCCCTCCAACCAGAAGTCTACGCCTTGAATAATTGCAGCAATTGCCAGCAGCAGACCTTGTAACAAAGTAATTTGCATGAGTTTCTCCTTTCGTAATTCTCTATAATTATTTGTTTCAAATTTACGCAATAACTGTTTGGAAGATTCGAACAATTCAAAGTATTCTCATTCCCCCCTTGCGAAAATTCAACAGTCAATGAACTATTTGACGTCTTTAAGCACCTCTTTCGAGTCGCCTGGAACGTCTTGAATGTAAACCTCAACACCAGTACGGATGATGGCATTCAAGTCCTCAACATCTTGTGCGTCTACATAAACTTTTTTGCTCAAAGCATGTTTACCTTCTGAAAAATGCATGTTGCCGACATTGAGCTGCTTGATCGGTACGCCTGATTCGATCAGTACACGTGCAGAGTGCGGATTTCTCACCACAAGGAAAATCTTCTGATGAGGTGCTGCTTTGCCGATGATGTCAATTGTGCGCTGCAAGGTAAAGAAGCGTACGCCTGCACCTGAGCTGTCCGCGGTTACTGACATCAACTCCTGTGCCAATGTGTCAGTTGAGGCTTCATCGTCAGCGACAACGATCAGGTTCGCACCAAGTGTTTTAGTCCAGGTAACACCAACTTGTCCGTGAATCAATCGATTGTCAATTCGTGTCAATAAAATGTTCGGTTCGGTCATAGTAATCTCCTCTGGTCATCCTGTGCTTAACCAAACACACGACGATTTTCTAATAAAAATAAAGTTATAAAAATAATTCCTACAACTTTATTATAGCGTTTTCTTCTTGGAAATTTTCCAAAATATCTATAGATTTCCTGGAAAATTTTCCAAGTCTTTAAATTACTTCCAAAAAAATTGACTCATTTTTTACTATAAAATAACTGGCGTCGCAGTTTTAGACAAAGTGTTATTCAGTGTCTCAATGTTTTTCCGTCCAACATTTTGGCACCAGCTTTTCGCTGCTGCTTCTCCCTCTTTGATGAAGACTTCCACTGCGCCTGCCCAAGTCGCACGACCGCAAAGGACACCATTGAAAGTACTGCCGGCTTCTTTGGCAAAATCCAGCGTTTCATTGAAAAGTTCAGAACTAACACCTGCAGACAGGAAAATGAAGGGCAGCTTTGTTGATTCCGCCTGGGATTTAAATGCTTCCTGAGCTTCATCTTTGCTGTATACCACTTCACCCTCAGCATAACCAGCCACATATTTCATATTGACAGGTACTTCTACTTTCAGGCAGTCAATGGCGTAGCGAGGATCTGAGAAGACCTTCATCATGTCATTAACCTTATGCGGTTTGACCTTGGCAAATTCAGCCGACCCAGCATCTGAAATTTCCGCGTCATAAGTCACAACCTCTAGAAAGAATGGGAGTTCCTCAGCAATACACTCAGAGCCGATTCGCTCGATAAAAGCTTTCTTATGGTCATTAATCTCGTCTGATTCATCTACATCGTAGTAGAGCAGGAATTTGCAGGAATCAGACCCAGCTTCTCGCAAACGACGCACTGACCAGACATCAAGGATATCTGGAAGACGCCCCGGCTGGCTGGCATCATAACCAGTTTTTTCATATGCAGTCAGCAAGCCGCAGCTGGCATGGCGTTCCTTGCTCGCATCAATGCCGTACTCAGCGTCCAATAAAATTGCCGAAGCATAAGGCGTCAATTGCTCAGAAATAATGGATTTAAACTGCTTCACCTGGTCAATTGTGGCTGGTGTGTCTTGGTATTTTTCCATCATCTTGCGCAATGCTCCACGCTGATCAATTGCCAGAGCAGCGATTGTCCCCTGATTATTTAATAAATTCTGGAAGTGTTCTTTTTTAGTCATTTTTTATAAGTTCTCTCTTTCCTTAAGATACGAAATACGCCCGCTTTGAAACATCTGGTACGTTGAATTCAATTGATCAATTATTCAGAGGATGAATGGTTACACCTTTGACTACACGGTTTACAGTTCCTGTAGCAGATGGTGTGTCAGGTGTGTTACCAACATTGAGCGAAGCTCTTAACGCGATCACATGCGCAAAAACGACTGAAGGGAAGACTTGATAGGCTGGGTGGAGCTTGCCGTTTGTCTGATAGCTGAATTCTTCAACGTCTTGTCCAATTAATACAACCTGTGCAGCGATTCCATCATCTTTGACTTCGTTGTAGAGGTCAAGGTCGTACTGGCGCGTATAGTCATCATTTGAAGCAAAGACGAAAAGGGCTGTTTTGTCATTAATGAAGGACTTTGGTCCATGGCGCAAGCCCATTGAGGAGTCGAAGACTGTGGCGACTTTCCCTGCTGTCAACTCCAAAATCTTGAGTTGGGCTTCACGCGTCAAGCCTGCCAATGGACCAGATCCCACGTAAACGACACGATTGACGTATTCCGGCAGGAAAGTTGAGATTTCAGCATCACGAGACAAGACACTTTCTGCCGCTAGAGCTGCCCACTCGACTTGTTCAGCCTTTTCAGCATCGGACTGCTGTGAGAATATCAAAGTTGCCAGCAGCGTCATGGTTGAAAATGAACCCGTCATGGCGAAGCCAAGATCCAAAGACTCAGGCGGAAGCACATAATTCAGAGCATTGGACATCGCGTCCAACTTTTGTGAAAGTGCGCCGTTCATCGCACAGGTGATCGAGAGTTGATAGGAACTTGTGACATACTGTTCAACAACATCAACCGCCGCAACTGACTCAGGAGAATTCCCCGAGCGTCCAAATGAGACAAGAAGAGTTGGTGTGTCTTTTTCCAGCACAGACTGGGGCGCAGAGACGATGTCGGTTGAGCCAATACTCTCAAAGCGGTAGCGTTTGGTGTCGCCGAGCTCAGTCAAGCTCCGGATGACCGTATCGCCGACGTACTGCGAGCTGCCTGCTCCAGTAAAAATCACGCGCAGATAGGGGTGCTTCGCCGAAATTCCGTCTAGGAACTCTGCGAGTTCGGTTTTTTTTGTCAGGTATTCTCCAAAGGCCTTTCGCCATAATGCAGGCTGTCCTTGAGTTTCGCGAACTGTAATGTCCGCGCCCTTTTCTTTTAATTCATCATTTGTTAACTGAAACATATTTCACCTCTACTTTCGTAACATTTTTCTGGCACGTTCAACGAAGTGCCGAAATTCTCTTCACTCAAAGTTTATCATTCTCAGCTCGGAAAGCCTTTCAAAGCAGTCAAAGTTTTTTGGAAATTTTTCCAAGACAAGCCAGATTTTACGAAATATCGTTGACTTTCTCCGATTATCCTGCTATACTTGCTATACTAACTAGCGAGGTGGATAGAATGGCCACAACAACTGTAAAAAAAGTTCAAGTTAACATGAGAATTGATGCCAAGCTCCTTGAGCATGCGAAAGAAATTATTAGCGCTGAAAACATGGATATGACCAGCTTTTTTACTGCTGTACTTAAAGACATTGAACGACGTGAAGAAGTTCCGGCGGAACTCCTTCCAGACAAAAAAACACGCCGAGATCGGCTCATAGATGAGTTGTATACTGAGATTCAGAAAGGCATAGATGATTTTGAATCCGGTAAAGGAAGGCCAATGGAAGAGGTGTTTGCGAAATATGAGCTTTGAGGTTATCATCCAGCCCAGTGCTGAACGTGATATTGACGAAATTTGCGCATATTATGAAAAGCATTTTTTATCGCCAGGAGCAGCAAGAAATTTCGTACATAATGTTCAAGAAACTTTTAAAAAACTTCAGCGATATCCTGAAATTGGCATTGATGTTACGCACCGCCTAGCCAGACCCTTCTATCGTAACTATAAGCTTTATATGATTATCATTGGAAATTACTTTGCATTTTATTTCATTCACAAGAAGCAAGTCCAGGTGTTGCGCGTCCTATATCAGGGAAGAAACTGGATAGACCTTTTCAGTAAATAAAACCGAGCCGTACAGACTCGATTTTATTTTCTTTATTTATTAGAGGTTTTCGGAACCACTTTCATTTTACAGTAGTTTTTCTGGAAAATATTTCCGTATTTTCATTTTCGACTAGAAATTTTTCCAGAATGTGATTTCAATTTTCAAAGACAAGCTGATTCTCTGTGACGGCTCCTGTTTCGGCTGTCAGTTTACCTTCGGTGCTTCCCAGTAAAACTACAATGACCATGCTATCTTTCCCAGCGGCAGCAATGGCTTGGTTGTCCATAACCGCAAGGCGTTCGCCCTGACGGATTTCTTGTCCTTCTGTTACTTTGATTGTAAATGGTGCCCCTTTTAGGTCTACTGTGTCTATGCCCATGTGAACCATGACTTGATGTCCGTCTGGACTTTCTATGCCGATGGCGTGCAGGGTGGGGAAGATGGTCATGATTTTTCCGTCAACAGGCGAATAGATGCTGCCGTCATGATTTTTCACGGCGAAGCCGTTACCGAGTGTCTTCTTTGCGAAGGCTTCATCGGGGACTTCTTCGATTGGGAGGAGTTCGCCTTTTGCGGGTGAGTAGAGTTTGATGAGCTGTTTCCCTGAAGACTTTGCGTGCGTTTGCCTCGCTGCTATCTCATTGCTTTCTACCAACACGGATTTGCCTGATTTTAGGTTATCTACGAAAGTTTTCAGGTTTTCACACAATTCTTCCACACCCGGACCGATAATGATTTGGAAATTCTTGCCGTTTTCAACTACACCTGACGAGGGGTATTTCTTCAGCAGGTTTGTGTCGACTTTTTTCTCATCCGAAACATCTAGGCGAAGGCGCGTAAAGCAGTTATAGATTTCTTTGATATTTTCGACCCCTCCTAGCCCTTTGACTATCAACGATAGGCCTGCCTCTTTGTCTTTAGAGACTTTTGCTGTATCTTCCGCCTCATATTCATCCATCTCGCCGCGACCGATGGTTTGGTAATTCAACTTCAGAATCAGGAACTTGAAGGCGAAGTAGGTAATGACGCCCATGCCGAGCATGATTGGAATCAAGAAATACTGATGACCCAGGTCCATGGGAACAAAGAGCGAGGGCAGGGTTTCGCTGAAGTTGCCGACCATGACTCGGACGTTCAGGAGGCCGGAAACTGCGAAACCTAAGCCGAACATGATAGCGGTAACGACGAAACAGAGCGGTGCGACAAAGATGTAGAGGAAGTCAAGGGGTTCGGTCACGCCGGCGAGAAATGCTAAGATAACGATTGGAATCAGGATGGCTTTAACTTTCGCCTTGTTTTCGGGGCGCGCCACTTTAATAAAGGCCAAGGAAATGGCAATCGGCAAGACCATGGGCTCCAGGTTCGTCAAGAATGAAATCGAAGGACTTAAGCTGTCTAAATGACTCAAGTCGCCGAGCTGGGCCAGCCAGATGTTATAGGCGCCGCTGACAGCTTTTCCAGCTACTTGCTCTGTGCCGCCAAGTGGAGTGTAAAACATGGGCATCCACAGCAGATGGTGCATGCCGACGGGCAGGAGCATTTTCTGAAAGAAGCCGTAGAGGAAAAGCCCGAATGGTCCAGAAGTGGCCATGATGTCTGCCAGCCAGCTGATAATTGAGTTGATAAAGGGCCAGACATAAGTGATGATGATACCTAGGGCAATTGATGCAAAGCTTGTCATCAGAAAGGCGAATTTTGTGCCTTCGTATATCTGCAGGTACTTGTGGAATTTGACGCCGCTGAGTTTGTTGAACAGGAAGCCTACTGTGCAGCCAATCATGATACCAACGAAAACGCCCATATCATTAACCTGAATGCCGAGTACGGTATTCTGTCCAGTGCCATACAAGCCCTGCTCACCTGCTTTTGCGAGACGGTTTGTCAAGGTCAGCCAAGTGTTATTGGCATAGAGATAAATCATGAAGCTGGTGATCGCAATAATAGCGGCATCGGTTTTCTTCTTTTTAGCAGTCGCCACGGCAATTCCGACGGCGAAAATCACTGACAGCGAGCCGATAACGCCACTGGTCATGATGCCGAAGAAGAATTCTCCGATTTTTCTCAGGAATTCTGGCATGAACTCCATTTTTAGGATAGCAGCTATTGAAATGACGAGACCAGAAACTGCCATGAACATGACTGGTTGAATGATAGCACGCGAGAAATTCTGAGCGGCCTTTTGTAGTTTCTCTTTCATAAATTTTCCTTTCCTGTTGATGTTAACTTGTTATCTTAAGATAATTTCAAGATAATTTTAGTTTATCAAACCGAAAGCGATTCCACAATATGTTTTCAGTATTTTCAAAATGCTTTCAATTGTTGAAAATATTTTCAAACAAGATGAGAGGTGCGCTCGTTAAGGGACGTAGAAATTTACCCCTCAGTAGAGGGGAAAGCGACCTCTAAGCGCTAAAGCGCTAAGAGTCTGCTTAGGAAAAATGGAGAAAAGGCCACAGCCTTTTCGGACGTTTTATCTAATTCCATAGTCCCTGGCGCACCGAACTCAGTTAGATTAAAATGTGAGGCGCACCAAAAAAGCGGGGAATTCCTCGCTTCAGTTTTTAACAATACTGATGTATCAAATACTCCACCAGATTCAAACAATTACCGTAAAAGTAATTCAAACTTTGGTTCTCTTGTTCCAGTTTGTCTGGACCATTATCAACAGTAAAAGCCAAATCTGCTTTTCCTACAAAACTGCTGCCTCTCGAAGCGGTAAAAGAGATGACTTTTCCGCCGTTTCTGCGGCATTCTTCCATTTTTCCAAGCCCGCGACTGTTTTCACCTGACTGGGAAAATATCAGCATGGTATGAGGCAGTCCGTTGGACACCACGTCAATTTCCACGCCATCCAGATCAATGGCATAAATTTTCTTGAGCAGCAGCTTCCGATAGGTATAATTAACCAAAAATGTACAGAAGCCTTCACCATAAAGATAAATTCTCTTTTCTGAAAAAGCTTCGTTAAATATTTCATCCATTTTCGCTTGATTTTCGCTGCAGGACACATAAGAAAGAGAGTCAAGCTTCTCCAATTTGACGTCCGCAATTTCACGCGAGAGAAAAAATATCATCTCCTTAAAATTATTGAAGCCGCCTCTTCTTGCCAGACGACTGATGGAGGACGGTGAAGAATAATTCTGCTTGGCAATATTACGAATATCTAGACTGTCGCCATTTTCAATGGCAGAAACAATATTTGCGATGAATTGCTCATCTTCTGCACGAAAACTATTGTTTGGAAGTAATCGGTCCAAATGATATATCTTTGCCATTTCCTGTCCTTTGATATGAAAATATTTTCAGTTACTGAAAGTATTAACAACAGCCAAAAAAGCTATTGCACCTTGCTATTAAGAATAGTATACTTCATTTATAAAAAGAAATCAAACACTTTTGAAATGAAAATAATGAAAATATTTTTATTAGGAAAGGAAATCTCATGGGAAACAAATTTGTAATGGTAGGCGGCGGCTCCACTCAGTCTCCGGGTATTTTAGAAGTTCTGCGCCAACGCTCTAAAGAGCTCAATTTGACTGACCTCGTGCTTTACGATATTGATCAGGAGCGCGTGGATTTGCTCGGACAATATACAAAGATGTATTATGGCGAGAAGGGTTCAAAGGTGAATGTCACTTATACCACGAATATTGATGAAGCGTTAACAGATGCTGATTTTCTGTTCATGCAGATTCGACCAGGCCTTAACAAGCAGCGAGCGATTGACGAAAAAATCTGTATTGAAAACGGCCTCATTGGTCAGGAAACCTGCGGACTCGGCGGCTTCTCCTTTGCGATGCGCGTCATTCCGGCGGTTCTGGAAATCATTCGAAAGGTCAAAGAGATTTGCCCGAATGCGTGGATTTTAAATTATACCAATCCTGAGGCCATTCTTTCTGAGGCCATTTATCAGGAATTCCCCGAGGCAAAAGTGCTCTGCATTTGCGACATGCCGATCTCCATTGAGGGCGCCATTGCCAAATACTTTGGAAAAGTGCATCGTGACTTAACATTCAAATATTTCGGCCTCAATCATTTTGGCTGGTGGACGCAAATCATTGATGAGCACGGCATCGACTTACTGCCTCAGCTGCGCAACGACGTGCTTTCCGGAAAGATTGATACCCTGCTCATGTCCAACGAAGAAACCATCGGCGACGACTATTGGATAGAGACCTACAAGCAGATGATCAGCCTATTTAAGCGCTTCCCTGAGTATTTTCCGAACTGTTATCTCCAGTATTATCTGACGCCTGATGAAGCCTTCGAGCATCTTGACCCAGGCTTCACGCGCGGCGATTACGTCATGCAGGGGCGTGAGAAAAGAATTTACGACGAGTGCAAACGCGTGATTGCGAATGGCAGTGCGGAAGATTCAGGGCTGCACGCTGGTGTGCACGGCAACTACATTGTTGACATCGCCTATGCCATCATCCACAACACCAGAGAACGCTTCGTCGTCAACCAAATGAACCATGGTGCCATCTCCAACTTTGACCCCGAAGCCGTTGTAGAAGTGCCAGCTTACATAGGTAGCGTCGGAGCCGAGACCATCAACATCGGTAAAATTCCCACATTCCAGAAAGGCCTCATGGAAATGCAGAAAGCCTATGAACAGAAGACGGTGGAAGCAGCCATGACAAACTCCTACCAGGTTGCTCTCGAAGCCATGATGCTCAACAAAACCGTACCGAACTACAACATCGGCAAAAAAGTTCTTGATGAGCTATACCAAGCAAACATCAACTACTGGGGCGAATGGAGATAAGCCCGCTGACAGGGAGTTCCTCTTTTACTGAGGGGCTTCTTTTTGTGTCGAAAAAGTGTAATAAAAAAGTGTAATAAATTGTAATATGTCAACTTACCACTAAAAATAAGTAAAAAGACTGACTTGCTCACACATGTCAGTCTTTTCATTTACAATTTTTCAGCAAGTACAGACAAATCATCAATCAGCAAATCTGCCTCCGACTGGTCAATATCAATATCTTTGTACTCAATCGCCCAGACAGTCGCCCCAGAAGCCTTTCCCGCCTTAATACCGACCGTCGAATCTTCAATAATCAGTGTTTCGTCAGGTACAACTCCGAGCCGCTTCATGGCAGTGAGATAAATCTCTGGATTAGGCTTGCTTTCCTTGAAGTCCTGCCCGGATAATACTTCTGTAAAATAAGTCGCAAGCGAATTCTCAGACAAAATGTGATCAATCGCCGCGCGATCTGAGGAAGAAGCCAAGGCCAGTTTATAGCCAGCATTTTTCAATGCAGTCAGCGTTGGGACAACCTCTGGAAATAACAAGTCTTTCACAGGCGCATGCACATTATCAAAATAAGCACGCCATTTTCTGCGCAGCTCTGTATATTCTGCAGGACTGTAATTCGGAAATATTTTGGACACTGTGTGCTCAATCTGTCCACCGAAAATATCTTTTTCGGTCACGAGATCTGGATCAAAGCCCTGCGAAGCAAAAAACTTCTTCCAGTGCTTCATGTAATAACGCTCCGTATCAATCAAAACGCCATCCATATCAAAAATAACAGCTTTAAATTTTTCGTTCATTTACAATTACGCTTCCATTCACTGACTTTTCCTTATTGTAGCACAAATTGCTATTACTAAGCCAACGGCATTTTTTCATTCAGTGCTTTCATGAAATCCTCAGCTGCAACTTGCGGTGTCATTTGATGAACCAATTTAACGCCGAGTGAATTGAGCTCACGCAGATCCGCAGCCTCTTGAGGCGACAGAAAGACAGACTTGTAAATCGTTGTTTTTCCATCTGCATTTGAGACATTGCCGACATTGACTTCTGTGATGTCAACGCCTGCTTTTTTCAATGCAACCAGAGCAGCAGTTTCGCGTGTCACAATCATAACTTTCTGTGAATCATATCTGTGAGCCAAAATATTATTTGCGGCTTTCTCAACTGGAAGAATTGAAAGATTCGTCCCAGTAGGTTTTGCCAATTTCAGCGCTTCTTTACCGAAGTCATCTGCCGCAATTTCATCACCCACAACCATTACACGATCAATTCCTAAGGATGGTACCCACAGCATGGCCACTTGCCCATGAATCAAACGTCCATCAATACGTACATTAACTATTGTCATAAAATCCTCCTTCTTTAATTTAAATATTTCGAGCAGCAAATGAGCACCACTCGAAATATTATTTTACGTTAGTAATAGAATTTACTATTTAGTGACCCAACCCGTTGCACCAAGTATAACTGCACAAACTAAGACAATGAAGAGCACTTTGAGGTTGGTCATTTTCTTCTTGCCCAACAGCCAATAGATTGCACCGACAAGAGCTGCAGGCAGCAGACCTGGCAGAATCAGATTAAGAGAATTCTGCAAGTTAAATGGTACCTTACCAATCGTTGGCGCGATGTTCAGCTGAACATGGACAATAGAGGCAATCATGGCTCCTACCATGAACACACCCATTAGAGTAGCTGAATTGATCAGCGCACCAAAACGGTTTGATAGGTCTGAAACAAGTGATGTCCCTTGTTTGTAGGACCACTTCAGCTGTGACCAGCGGAAGACAATCCAAACGATTTGAACTGCCACGGCGATCGCGATACCTGCTGGATTCTTCTGCAGCGCCATTGTAGCGGCCAAAGCACCTGTAACCGTTGATGTGATTGAATTGAGTGAGTCACCGATTGCGGCAAAAGGCCCAAGCAAACCTGTTTTAATACCTTCAACGGCTGATCTGGAAGCAATGCCTTCTTTCTCTTCTACAGCTAAGTCAATACCTGTAATCAAAGTGTTGAACAAATTCGATGTATTAAAGAACTGTGAATGCGAGCGTGTCATTTCTTTCAGCTCAGGCGTGTGGTCACCATAAATTTTCCTCAGCTGCGGCAGAATATGGTAGAGATAACCTGAGTTCTGCATACGCTCATAGTTCCAGCCTACTTGGAAGAAGAACAGACTGCGTTTGTTAATTTGACGGAAGTCTTTATCTGTCAATTTATATTTTGGTTCAGTTTTAGGCTCAATATTCGTCATCTTCAATTTCTCCTTCCGTATCTTCATCAGCTGGTTTAGATTCAGCTGTTGGGGTCTGCTGTTTATTAGCAGATTCGTGCTGATAATTCAGATATGCAAGAGCACCCGCAATCAGGGCAACAGCAAGCATTGGCAGTGCGTTGAAAGTACCAGTAGACGTGAAGCCCTTGACTAAACCGCTGAGGCTAGCAACAGAACCGCCGATCGTCTGAATATTCGTGTACACTGTTGCCAAAAGTGTCGTAATGGTAAAGCCGAGAATAAGGTAGCCGACATGTTTCTTGCTTGGTAAAAAACGAAGTAAAATAGCGAAACCAACTGCAGGAAGTACACCGCCAGCCAGTGTCAGACCGTCACCCAACCATTTCAAGTCGCCTGTCAATACTTTAACAAGTTCAGTAACAAGTCCGCTTCCGAATGCAAGTGCACAGAAGACAGGAACCATACGGCTGAGGCACCATGAAATAGTACCTGCCAAGAACCAATGTTCAATGCCGCTGTAGTTTTCTTTTTCAACTTCTGTATCAATTTTGTGCACAAAGAAGGTGTTGGCCATACGACCCAGGATATCAGTGTAGACCAATAGTGCTGCTACCGGCACAGCAATAGTCGTTAGGGCCAGCGAAGTGGGCATGTGCAGAGCAACTGAGAAGGCAGTGCCGAGAATAGCCCCGGATTGCGCATCAATACGGCTGGCGCCGCCAGGTGTACCAATTCCCAAGACCATCAGCTGCATGCTACCGCCGATAAGAAGTCCAGCGCCGACATCACCCATTATTAAACCTGAAATAAGACCTGCAGATACTGGGATTTGTAGCCCTGTCATCGGACCGATGTCATCAAAGACAACCCATCCGCTATAAAGGGTAAGCAGTAATATTTGCCACCATTGCATTTTTGTTTCCTCCTAAAAAATTATTTTTTAATTGTTGCCATAAGAAATTTATCATCCATATAAACTGGATGCTCGACCAGAGAAAGCACTTCTTTGAACTTGCCTTCGGTCTCGAAAACGATGATCTCGTTTTCCCCTTCACACAGAAAACTCTTCGGTAAGTAAAGCGAGAGAAATGGTCCCTTGTCCCAATAACGACCGATGTTCTTGCCGTTTACAGTTACAAAACCTTTGCCGAATCCTGTCATATCAATATATGTATCCTTTATCTCTGAATTCAACTTAAAATTGAATTTATACAAAGCAGGTGTATCTGTCTTCCATCCTTTGCTGAAATCTGCCTGAGAAAGTTTATCGTCCAGCAAAGAATATTGTTTCCAGCCGCCTGTGATAAAGTGAATGTCACTCATCACACCACCGCGAATGCCTTTGCGCTGTGAATCTGCAAGCAGCCGCGGACCATAATTGACCCTGCCCATGTTTTCAACCAGAACTGAGATTTTATTCATCTCTTGCCCGATTTCAAGCGCGATAGATTCGCCGATTTCTTCACGATATTGCGTTGCAGCCAGCGATTCATTCAGATAAAACTGCGCGCGATCTGACACATCAATGAGCTTAAAGTTCTCTATGTTTTTGTCGCGCTGGTAATCATTTTCATAAAGCACATAGCCGTATGGATACTCCAATTCCTCCATGGTCATTGGATAATCGCTGATTTTAACCTCAGAGATTTCATTCTTCACATTGAAGTAAGAAACTTTCGCCGTAAGTTCAAGTTTTTTACTCATAAAACGCTTTATCAATGGGGGCTCTTGCACAATTTTCGGATAAAGCTCATGAATCACGCGCTGCAGTTCATCGTATTTTTGCGTCGGATTCCCCGCCTCATCCAGAGGTGCATCGTAATCATAACTCGTGACTTGCGGCAGATCCATTGTGCCGCGTGACGAGCAGCCGTTCATAAAACCGAAATTCGTCCCGCCGTGAAACATGTAAAGATTCACGCCATTTCCAATACTCAGTGCTTCCTTGACAGATTCAGCAAGCTCAATCGGATCCCGTCGAATGATTTTCTCACTGTAGCGGTTAAACCAGCCGTCCCAGAACTCCATGCAGACCAGCGGGAAAGTTTTCCCATAAAAATCCTGCATCTGCTGAAATTTTTCCGAAGGCTCTGAGCCGAAATTGCCTGTCGGCAGAATGTTCTGACCTGTCAAATTACCAGCGCGCTGTGTCGCTCGCCATTCACCATCAGACGTGAATATCGGAACGTCACAGCCATTTTCAAGCATCAGCTGATAGACAGATGCAAGATATTTTTTATCGTTCGCGTAAGAACCATATTCGTTTTCGAGCTGCATCATAAGAACAGGTCCGCCCTGCGTGAATTGCAACGGTCTGATTTCTTGAAAAAGCCGCTGATAATAATGCGCCACCTTCTCAATAAATGCAGGATCAGAACTTCGGATTCTCATCTGCCGATAATTCAGCAGCCAAGCAGGCAAACCGCCGAATTCCCATTCCGCACAGATGTAGGGCGACGGTCGAAGAATCGCATACAAACCGAGTTTTTCAGCAGTTTCAACAAATCTCCGAATGTCAAGATTTCCTGAAAAATTGAATTTGCCCTCCAAGGGTTCGTGCAAGTTCCAAGGAATATAAGTCTCAACCGTATTTGCTCCCATCGCCTTTAAGTTGTAAAGCGAGTGCTGCCAGCCCTCCTCAGGAATTCTAAAATAATGTATTGCCCCAGAGATAAACTTGAATTCTTTGCCTTTTAGGTAAAACTTATCCTCCCGAATTTCAAAAATAGTATTATTCATGATCTCCTTTGCTTAACATGTTATGTCATCACTTTTTTATTTTATAATATGTTAATATGTGATGTCAAGGAAATGTTACCGTTTTCACACAAACGCTTTCATTTTGTCTAAAAGCGCTTTCTTATCCTAGTGAAATATTTGTACATTATCATTTAAAATGATACTATTTACTTAACTATAGGATTCTTAAAAGGAAAATGACTGTGTTACCAAAATACGAACGTATCAAGCAAGAGCTGCTCGCTGATCTAAAACAGCATGATTTTATCCCCGGAGACAAATTTTACTCCGAGGCTGATATCAAGCGCCTTTTTGGTGTCAGTTCCATCACTGCCGTCAAAGTCCTTAACGAATTAACCAGTGCCGGCTACCTTTACCGCGTGCAGGGAAAAGGCACCTATATTTCAAAATCTAAAGTTTCTCAAGCGGTCAAATTCTCTGACATTGAGCTTTATTCGCAAGATCGTGTCAGTGTTAAAGTTTTATCTGTCACTGAAGAAAGCGACCCTGCGATTTTAAAAGAGTTGAAATTAGAAAAGGGGGATTCCTATTATAAGTTCATCCGCATTCGATTTTTCGACACTATTCCCTACATCGTGCAGATAACACATATGATAAAGTCACTAGTGAAAACGCCCATTTCCAGCGATTTGTCAACTTACAGCAGTCTTTACAAACGTGTCCGGGATGACTTCTGCATTGACCTCACATCCATGGCATCAATTGAGACCAATGAAATTGATTTCCCTGACAATCCAGAAATCCTGAAACTGCTGAATCTCTCTTTCCGAGAACCCGCTGTCAAGCAAATAAAAACGACCTACTTACCTGATAAAAGCGTGGCTGAGTACATTACCACTTATAAACACTGGAAATTTTACAAGATAAAAATAGAAACGGAAGCCGAATGAACTTCCGTTTTTAAACAGGCAGACAAAAAATCAGGCAGTTACTTACCTGATTTTCGCTTCACATCTTGTTATAACTGAGTTCTGCGCGCCTGAACCTGTGGAAATTAGATAAGCAGGGCGTTGCGACTTTAGTCGCTTACGCATCGCTTTCTCTGTGAGTGAATCTTGAAACTGCCTAAAGGCAGAACCTAGAATCTCTAAGCAGACTCTTGGCGCTTCAGCGCATAGAGGTCGCTTTCCCCCTCAGGGGTTAATTTCCAAGCTTCAAAGCGGGCGCGCTTCACATCTTATTTTGGCCAGATTGAAGGCCAGATACCAAATCCAGAGCCTACCAATCCAATCGCAAGGAGGAGCAGAATACATCTGATTGGTGTCCATTTGAACTTCTTCATCAGCATGTAAAGGAGCAATGTCAAGCCGAGCGGAATCATGGATGGCAGCACGCCGTCCAGAATCTTCTGTACATCAATTGGCGCTTTGCCGTTTGCGATTACAATGTTGAGCTTCGTTGCGCCGAACATAACTGTCAGGGCTCCAACCACGAAGATACCAAGAATTGACGCAGCACGCGTGAATTCCTTAGCATTTTCCGTCAAAATGCCGATGGCACTGGTTCCCAGCTTGTATGACCAGCTCATCAGGAAGTAGCGCAGCGCAAACTGAACGGCGTTGAAGATGAGCAGGAAGAGGAATGGGGCAATTACGCTGCCATTGATCGCCATGTTTGAGGTAATACCCGCAGTTATAGGTACGAGCGTGAACCAGAAGAGGGCATCGCCGATACCACCGAGAGGTCCCATTGCTGCGACACGGACAGCTCGAATTGTCGGAATGTCAGATTTTGCCTGCTCCAGCGAGAGCACGATCCCCATCACGAAGTTAACCAGGAATGGGTGAGTGTTAAAAAACTCAAGGTTATGGCTCATAGAAGCCGCGAGGTCATTTTTATTCGTATGAATCTTTTCGAGACCCGGCAAGATGGAGTATAGCCAGCCGCCAGCCTGCATACGCTCATAGTTAAAGGAAGCCTGCAGGAAGAGCGAGCGCCAAACCATTTTATTAAGCGTCTTCTTATCCAGCTGAGCGCCAGGTGTCAAATCTTCATAAGTATCTGGAATATTATATGCCATCTTCGTAGTCTCCTTCCGTTGCTTGTGCCTGAGCTGTTTTCAGCTTAGACTGAATCTGGAAGTCCCAATAAGCGATGCCGAAGCCAATTAGGGCAAGCAGAATCAAGGCAGATCCGCTCAGGCTTGGGATAGCTGCAATCAGAGCTGCTAAAGCGAAGCCGACAAAGAAGAAGCCCCAGAGTTCTTTTGAAACCATCACGCGAATCAGAATTGCGAACCCGACATAACGCATCATGCCGCCGGCTGCGGACAAGCCTGCCATCAGCCATGCTGGGATAGCGTCAACGACTTGGTTACCAAAGGTTGCACCACCGATGAAGAAAAGAGTAACAACGATGCCAAATACTAAACCTAGCATGCCCATAGCCAGATAATTAAGCCGGACAATACCTTTCGGATTCGCATTGGCTGCTTCTCTGTCTGCCACTGTCATCATAGGCGACATCAGCGTGAAGATCAATGTCACACCGTATTGACCGAGCAGCGAAAACGGTACCGCAGTCGCAACCGCTGCAGTCGGTTCCAGTTTTAGTGTAATTGCGAGAATAGATGCCATAATACCGCCGATAACGGCATTTGGTGGCTGGGCGCCGCCAACCGGCATGTTTCCGATGGTCATCAGCTGATAAGTTCCGCCAACGATAAGACCAGTTTTCAAGTCTCCAAGAATAAGTCCGATAACCATACCCATGACAATAGGCTGGTACAAAGACTCGAGGAAACTGAACTGATCAATCGCTGCAACAAATGTTACCAAGAAGACCAGAATGATTTGAATGATGCTTGCTTGCATTTATTCATTCCTCCTAAATTTTGAGTTTGGCGCGCCAATGGCGCGCCTCACATCTTAACTGAGTTCGGCGCGCCAGAATTGGAGAAATTAGATAAAACTTCCGGGGAGGCGGAGCCTCCCCTCCCAGTTTTCCTAAATTTCTCCAATTCTTGACGGACGCGCCTCACATCTTAATTGAATAATTTCGATGCATCTTCGACAGGTGTCGTCGGCACGCGCTGAATAATAAGTTCTACTCCCAAATCCTGCAGCTCCTTAAACGCAGCTACATCAGCATCATCAACCGCCACAGTAGTTGCGACCTGACGTTTGCCCTCTGCCATGTGCATATTGCCGATATTCACCTTTTTAATAGGCACTCCTCCTTTCACAAGTTTTAAAACATCCTCAGGATCCTGGCAGATAATGAAGATGAGCTGCTTATCATTTGCTTTGCCAATGATATCGATGGTTTTTTGAATGGTAAAATAGCGTGTTGCGACACCTGTTGGTGCTGCCATATCCATCAAGCCCTGACGCATCTTATTTGTAGACACTTCGTCGTTGGCAACAAGCAGCAGATTCGCCCCGATTGAGCTGGTCCATTGCGTGGCCACTTGTCCATGAATCAAACGGTTATCAATTCGAGTAAGTAAAATATGAGGCATCTTTTTTCTCCTAACTTTTTATAAAATTTCAGTAATCGCAAAACGTGAAGCTTCAATGACCAGCTTATCTGCCAAGCGAATCTTCACAATTTCATCACCCAGCTCAACGATCTCGCCCACCAAGCCAGCGCTGAACATCACTTTTGAGCCGACCTTCAAGTTCTCGTGCAGCTTCTTCATAATTTCGCGCCGCTTCTTTAACTGATTATTGCTGAAAATGCTGTAAATCAGCCCGAAAAGGATGAGAAAGGCCGCCAGCACAATTGATGAATTTAATATCATTTCTCCATTCATAACTTTTCCCTTCTTGAATAATATTTACAAAAATACAGCTGTCTGCCTTTCAGAGAACACTAAAGTCCCACTATTATAATTATACATGTGAAAACTTGGAAAACTTTTCAAAGAAAGTTGTCGTACTATGAAAATTTTTCCAATTTTTTAGATAACTCTTTTTATATTTAGTGGCACGCCACAAACATTCCTCGTTTCACAAGTATAAAAATTTCAAGAAAAATCTCTTTCTCCAAGAATTCACACAAAAAACAGACAGTCCAATAATGGTCTGCCTGCTTATTAAAACAATATTAAATATTCTTACTCTTTACCGCGAATCAGGATTCCCGAATCGTAGCACTCTGCTTATAAATCGCAAAGGCGTCAATTAAAATCCGATTCACAATCTGCAAAGGAATACGACTTGCCACATCAAGGCCGAAATCCAACTCTTTAATCTTTGACTTATAAGCTGAGAGACTTACATTAGCCATCTGAGCCAATCTACTTGACGGGCTTGCAGTCACAGCAAGAACCTTTGCTCCCCGTGACTTTGCAATTGCCACCGAATCCACAATCTCTGGTGTTTCCCCAGATATTGAGATGGCAATAATTAAATCCGACTCATGCATTCTTCCAGCGTGGTACTTCATATATTCCGGATCATTGTAACGCGTGCACCGCTTAGAAAAAAGCTGAAGCTTTGCCATCATTTCACGCGACACATTATCGCTCAGCCCCATAGCAATGAGCGTGATATCGTTGTGCTGGTTAATCAAGCGGATCGCCGACTCAATTTCCTCCACAGAAAGCTGATTAATCGTTCGAGTAATCTCCGTTTCATTTTTCAAGAAAGCCTCATTGACTTCACTTGAAAAACCGTTGCTGGAATGTGCCTTGCTGTTTCTGACTGAATGTTTAAAGTCCGAATAACCTTCATAGCCCATTTTATTTAGAGTGCGATTAACTGTTGAGATGGAAACATGAGACGCTTCTGCCACCTTAGATATCGTCATATGGCTAATCTTTGAAAGATTATCTTGGATATAATCCCAGCAAAAACGCTCTGTATCACTCAGTTTATGTACTCTGGGCATCCATTAAGCCTCGTAGCGTTTCACACCATCTAGATAAGTCGCAGCCAATGACATATCAGGATCAAGCACAATAAAGTCGGCATCGTGACCAACTTTGATTTGTCCACAAACATCATCAATTTTAGCTGAAATAGCAGCCGTCAAAGTAGCCATCATCACAGCTTCTTCTGGAGTTGCAATTCCCCAGTCAACCACGTTCTTCACTGCCACATTCAACGTCAGAAGAGAAGCAGCCAAATTTCCGTCACTGACAAGACGAACAGCGCCGTCTTTGACAACAACAGGGAATTCACCGAGCATATAATGACCGCCTTCAGGCATTCCAGCCGCACGCATCGAATCCGTTACCAGAAGCACATGATCCGCACCCTTTTCCTTCAGCAAAACTTCGCATGCTGCAGGATGGACATGATGACCGTCACAAATCAACTCAGCGTAAGTATTCGGCGTATCAAAAGCTGCACCGACCATACCAGGCTGACGATGGTTAAGCGGACTCATACCATTATAAGTGTGAACCCAAGTATCAGCGCCAGCTTCAATTCCTCTGACCGCTTGCTCATAACTTGCATTTGAATGGCCAAGTGCGACAGAAACACCTTCAGAAGTGACCACGCGAATAAATTCATCGACTCCATCACGCTCTGGCGCAACCGCAATCTTCTTCAGCATGCCTTTCGCGGCAGTCTGCCAACTGTGGAACTCATCAATGCTTGGATCCGTCATGTACTTAGGATTCTGCGCACCTTTGTGTTTTTCCGTAAAATAAGGTCCTTCAAAGAAAATCCCTTGAATCTTTGCGCCTTTAGCTTCCTGGTAATGATTGCCGACTTCCTCACAGATATGCTTAAGCACCTCATGGTCTGCCGTCAAAGTAGAAGGGAAGAAAGAAGTTACGCCGATGCTCAACAATCCCTCTGACATCGTAGTCAAAAGCCCATTGATATCATCATCCATCACATCAAAATCATGAAAGCCATGAATATGAGTATCCACAAGTCCAGGTGCAATATTATGCCCAGAATAATCAATCACCTCAGCACCAGCTGGTGCTTCCTCAGTCCATTTACCAAACTTACCGTCAGTGATTGCAAGGTAACCGCCCTTTTTTGTTTCGTAGGGATAAAAGAACTTGTCCGCTTTTACGTAATAGTTCATGTGCTAAACTCCTTAACATTTTTATTTAATACCATTAATTATAACAGAAAATTCTCTCGCTGTAACATTCTTCCCAATATTTATGTCTTTATTTTTATAATTTTCCTGAACGGTGAAAAAGTGTGTGTTATAATAAATTTATGAATTTAAATACCATCCGCGAGAGCATAGATCAAGTTGACAGCGAGCTCACAGGGCTTTTAGAAAAACGGCTTGAGCTTGTTTGTCAGGTAATCGAAATTAAAAAAGCCCAAAATTTATCAGTTTTGGACGAAAAACGCGAGCATGACCTGCTTAAGAAAATTGCAGCTCAGGTTGAAAATCCTGAATTCACAGACTGTATCGTAAATACTTACAAAGATATCATGAAAAATTCGCGAGCTTTTCAGACAGAAACATTGAAGTAAGCCAAATGGAGTGTGTTCCGCTGACAAATTGGAGGAGCCAGGGTCGAGCAACAGCCAACTGCTCCTTTTTTTGCGCCCTTGTAAACGCCACATCACCTCATAAAGAAAGTTTTAACTTTGCAGACAAAGTTATCAATTTTTTCTAAATCAATCCATAAAAAAGAAGCCTATCACAGCTCCTTTGCCAACTTGCCATTTTCGTATTCAACCTTGAGACATCGATTCATCACAATCTTATCGCGACCTGCAGAACGCAGAACCTCCTCTGCCTCTTCTGACTGCAGGCCCAGCTGTGCCCAAAATACCTCCGCATCCGTTTTGATAAATTCACGTGCCGTATCAGCCAAAAAATCACTGCGACGAAAAACATCAACAATATCAATGTGAAAAGGAATGTCTAAAATCGAAGCATAAACAGTTTCGCCCAACAATTCACCGCCAGCCAGCTTAGGGTTGACAGGAATCACCCTGTAGCCCTTTGATTGAATCATACGCGCCACCATATTCGATGCCGTTTTCTCGCGATTTGACAGACCGACTACAGCAATTACCTTTGCCTTACGCAAATAATCAAAAATCTCCGCCTGTGACGGATTAACAAATTCAAATTCTTTATCCATAAGTCCATTATACCCTAAAAATAACAATAATTATCATTCCTCGCCCGCTTTGCCATTTCCAGAAGTAATCTCAACTCCTTGAACATGCTATAATGAAGCATGGCAAAACGAAAGCATTCAAGCAGAAAATCCCTGCAAAAATCATTCATTTCACTCCTCGTCGTTATCGCAATCTTCGCTGCCGGCTGGCTCTGGACAAATGTGGTCAATAAAAAACCAACTGTCCCACTCACCAGCAGCAGCTACCTTCAGACAGGCATTTCAACCACTGCAAAACAGGAGCCGCTCAGCTACACAGGCTCCCGCCAACTCGTCTTAGCTGACAAGGATTCATTGGGCAGAGCCGTTGATGCCCATATCCAGCTCAAAAACTCACAAGAACCAAAAAAAGGCCGTGAACCATTGAACTACGACCCAGTCGGCTGGCACAATTACAACTTCTATTACAAAAATGAGGACGGCAATACCAAAAAGGCTTGGCTAATGAGTCGCGGCCACCTTGTCGGCTATCAATTCAGCGGCCTCAACAACGAAGGACGCAACCTCGTTCCAGAACCCGCTTGGTTCAACGCTGGCAACTACAACGGCATGGATGACAGCAATAAGGAATCCATGCTCTATTACGAGAACCGCTTAGATAGCTGGCTGGCCAATCATCCCAACTATTACCTCGATTATCAAGTCACACCGCTTTACAAAGGAAATGAGCTCTTGCCCCGACAAATCCGCCTGGCATACGTCGGTATTGACAAGTCCGGCAAAGCATTACAAATCCGTCTTGGCGGCTCTCGAGAAAGCGAAGGAAATGGCGGCAGCACAGTCGTTTACCTTGACAACAAATCCCCAAATGCCATCCTGAATTATGCCACAGGCACAGCAAGCAATACCGTGAGCAAGTGATTCCTGAGAACTTTATCACACCTCAACAGACAGTCACAGAAAAATCAGCCCCTAGACCGAGAGAATCGGTCTTTTTTCCTGATAAAATTACATTATCAAATCAACTGAAGGGCAAATTGACCCATCAAAAATTAAATTCGAAGAAAGAGGTATTGAAATGTTCTTTTTATTACTTATATTCCTAATCTGCGCTGCCATCTGGAAAATCAGCTTTAAGATCGTCTTGCCAGTCATATTGGTTGTCGTTGGACTAGAGTTTCTCTTTTGGATTATCAAACTCATATTCGGTTTAATTCTCCTTCCTTTCAATTCCCATTTACTTGTGCCGCTTCTGATTATCGCACTCGTTGTCTGGATTTGGAAAACTGTCCGCACAAATCGTAAATATTAGAACTAGCCCCCCAACTCAGGATTTAGGGGGATTTTTTTGTTAAATTTTAAAGGCGCGTTACTTTGGTTCTGTCAACTCTGAGGGGGGTAACCCCAAAATAAGAGTAAAATATCAGTTCACAATTTCAGCAGCTCGTCTGCTGGAATTGTTTTAATTTACGGCTCGTGAGCCAGTTGAGTGCGCGGAGCGTGCGAAACAGAAAACCACCCGCTATGCGGGTGGCGTTAGTCGGTTTGACCAAAAGCAAGTATAATTGAGATGTTCAGGCTCA
>JAITVN010000103.1 GCA_031285775.1 Streptococcaceae bacterium
TATCTGAACTGATTTTCCTTAGCATAAAATCACCTCTAGAGCCTTTATTTACCTCTATTTTAACATATTTTGGGGCAAAAAAATAGACAAAGTAGCGAGTACTTTGTCTACAGTCTGAACTACAAGCATCGAAAGCTTGTAGTTTTACTTATTTTGGTGATTACTTCGCCTGATCAGCCTTCGCTGCGGCTTTTTCCTCACGGGCGATAAATTTCTCATAGTCCCCTGACATCCGCGCATAACGCAGGAAACGATGTCTGGAATCCGAAGCAGCCTTGGCATAAAGCTGCTCGGCGTGTTCAGAATTTACCTTTTTCAGATTTGCAAAACGTGCCTGCGTCAGTAAAAACTCTCGAATCTGTGAAAAATCAGGACGTTTGAAATCAAGCGTCATCGGGTTCTTGCCTGTTTCCTCGAGTGTCGGATTGTAGCGGTAAAGCTGCCAGTAACCTGAATTCACAGCCGCTTTAGCTTCTTCCAAAACATGCCCCATTCCCTCAAATAGACCGTGTGTGATACAAGGTGTGTAAGCTATGATGACGGATGGGCCTTTGTAGGCTTCAGCCTCAGCAAATGTCTTGATCGTCTGCATCATATTGGCACCGCTGGCGATCTGAGCAACATAAACATTTCCGTATGTCATGGCCATGGCGCCCAAGTCTTTCTTGGCACTGACTTTTCCGCCTGCTGCAAATTCAGCAATGGCAGATGCTGGTGTTGCCTTGGAGACTTGACCTCCCGTATTGGCATAGACTTCATTATCCATAACGAGAATGTTCACATCAGCGCCAGACGCAATCACATGATCCAACCCGCCATAGCCGATGTCATAAGCCCAGCCGTCACCGCCGAAGATCCATTGCGTCGGTTTGACAAACAGGTCTTTCTGTTGATAAATCGCCTTTAAAGCATCAGAATTCGCTTGTTCATCTGCTAGCAAAGCTTTGAACTTCTCTGCTCGAGCTCTGGTACCATCCGAATCAAACAAATGTTCTGCCCAGTCTTCTGCTAAAGACCGCAAATCTTCCGACATGTCTTCCAAGCTTGACAGCACATCATCACGCAGCTTCAATCGACGCGTGATGCTGGCCATATGCATGCCATAGCCGTATTCAGCATTGTCTTCAAAAAGTGAATTTGACCAGGCAGGACCATGCTCCTCCGCATTCGCCGCATAAGGTGTTGCCTGAGAACCGCCGTAAATTGATGAACAGCCTGTTGCATTGGCAATCATCATACGATCGCCGAACATCTGCGTCAAAAGCTTAATATAAGGTGTCTCGCCGCATCCTGAACAAGCGCCCGAGAACTCAAATAGCGGCTGGTTGAACTGTGTGCTGACAACACTTGCGGGACGTCCTTCAAAGGGATTTGCTTTCTGCTTTAATGTCATGGCAAATGCCCAATTGACAGCTTGATCTTTCTGCGTCTCATAAGGCACCATCTTCAAGGCTTGGTCTTTCTTTGGACAAGCTGCGACACAGAGGCCGCAGCCGGTACAGTCTTCAACCGACACTTGGATGCGGTACTTCATGCCATCTGCTTTCGTATAGTCCATCACATGGAAGCCTTCAGGTGCGACGTTCCATTCATCCTCATCCACCAAGAATGGGCGTATTGCAGCGTGTGGGCAGACAAAAGCACACTCGTTACATTGGATACAGAACTCTGGATTGAATTCCGGCACCTCCAGCGCAATGCCGCGCTTTTCAAAAGCCGTTGTACCAGTAACAGCTGCGCCATGCGTCATTCCTGCAGCATCTAAGTCCAAAACAGTGAGTTCATCCCCCTCGAAAGCATTGACCTTGTCCAAAAAGTTGAAAACATACTTTTTCCTTGGCGTATCTACCTTTACATGTTTTACTTCCTCTTCAGTCAAATTTGCCCAATCAGTTGGAACTTCCACTTTATGCAGGCTTGCAAGAGCCTGTTCCATGGCTGTCAGATTTGACGCAACAATGGTTGGTGACTTACGCGCATATTTCTGCGCATCCAGCTTGAGCAGCTCATATGCCGCATCGAAAGTCATGATATTTGTCAGCTTAAAGAAGGCGACCTGCATGACCGTATTGATTCTGCGTCCAAGTCCAGCTTCCTGCGCAATTTTTTCCGCATCAATCGTGTAAAAATGAATGTCATTCTCAGCCAGATAAGATTTCATCGAGCGAGGCAAATTGGCATCAAGCTTTTCATCTGTCCAGCTTGTGTTCAGAAGGAAAATGCCTGATTTCTTCAAGCCTTTAAGCAGCTTGTATTTGCGCACGTAAGTCGGATTGGCACAAGACACGAAATCGCCCGCAGAAATCATGTATTCTGACAAAATCGGTGAGTCACCGAAACGTAAATTGCTGACAGTAAGACCGCCTGATTTCTTTGAGTCATAATCAAAAGCTGCCTGAACAAACTTGTCGGTATGGTCGCCGATGATTTTAATCGCTGCTTTATTCGCACCCACTGTACCATCAGAGCCGAAGCCCCAGAACTTTGCCTGATAAGTATCGGCAGGCGTCAAATCCAATTTTTTATCAGCAGGCAATGAAAGATGCGTCTGGTCGTCTTCAATGCCAATGGTAAAGCGAGTTTTAGGTGACTCTTTTAGCAGTTCATCAAATACTGCCGTGATGTGCTCAGGACGCGTGTCTTTACTGCCGATTCCATAACGGCCGCCAATAATCTTAATGTCTCTGCCAAACAAAGCCGACTGTACATCCAAGAACAAGGGCTCCCCAATAGAACCAGCCTCTTTCGTCCGGTCAAGCACTGCCAGCGATTTCACAGATTTCGGCAATTTTGACAAGAGCTTCTCAGCTGGAAATGGGCGATACAAATGGACATTGATAAAACCAACATTGCGGCCTTGGGCATTCAAATAATCCACGGTCTGTTTAATCGTGCCTGCCACTGAGCCAATACTGATAATGACTTCCGTCGCATCTGGCGCACCGTAATAATTGACTAAATCGTAATCCGTCCCGCGCAGCTCATTAATCGCCGACATATATTTCTCAACAATCGCAGGAAGCGCCTCATAGTAAGGATTCCCAAGCTCGCGCTGCTGGAAATAAATGTCTGGATTCTGATTCGTACCAGAAACGCTCGGATGATCTGGATTAATTGACCGTGAACGGAATTCGGATAATTTCTCCTGGTCAATCAGTGGTGCCAAGTCCTCATAATCAATCACGTCAATTTTCTGAATCTCGTGTGAAGTCCTGAAACCGTCAAAAAAGTTCAAAAAAGGGACAGCCCCCTCAATCGCTGACAAATGCGCAATTGCGGACAAATCCATGACTTCCTGAACACTTGACTCCGCAAGCATAGCAAAACCGGTCGATCGCGTCGACATCACATCAGAATGGTCGCCGAAAATACTGAGTGCACTTGTTGCCACCGCACGCGCCGCCACATGAATAACGACTGGCAATAACTCGCCCGCCATTTTGTACATGTTCGGCACCATAAGGAGCAAGCCTTGTGAAGCCGTAAAGGTAGTCGCAAGACTCCCTGCTTTGACGACACCATGTAAAGCGCCGGCTGCACCAGCCTCTGACTGCATCTCTGTGATACGTACCGGCTGACCCCAGATATTCTTGCGCCCAGCGACTGACCAGGCATCCGTGTAGTCTGCCATCGGTGAAGACGGCGTAATAGGATAAATCATGGCAATTTCTGAAAAAGCATAAGCAATATGCGCAGCAGCCATGTTTCCGTCCATTGTCTTTTTATGGAAATTTTTCATGTAACCTCCGATTAGAATAAGATATGAAGGGCGCCCGTTCTGCGGCGTAGAGATTTAGAAAATCATAGGTTCTGTGCAATGCACAGGTTCTATGATTTGCTCACAGAGAAAGCGACCTCTAATCGCTAGAGCGATAAGATTCTGCTTATCTAATCTCCCCCCTAAAGAAGGGAAAGCGACCTCTAAGTGCTGAAGCACAAAAAGTCTGCTTACTAGCCGCTGGCGCCCTGAATTCAGTTATTCAGTTATTAATATTAACAAGCCGTTTTCATCGCAGAAAACAGCATATTTCGCCACTTAAATTGTATCACTTTCGGACAAGAAAAGATAACCAACAGAGTGTCAATTATCTTTTACAATATTCATTCAAAATGCTTGTCACAAGTAGTTTTGCGCTACTCGAAGAAGTCTCTCGGGAGTTTGACAGTAAAAGAAAGTAAAAATCTTGTAGAAGCGCATTGTGCCTCTCTTTTTTGTCAAAATTCTGAGCTTTATTTTATCGTTTTTCCTCGTTTTGTGTTATAATAGTGTTAGGAGGTGTGAAATGCGTGTCGGCTATACAAAATCTAAAAACTCTATCAGTTACTACATCCAAAAGGACTTTTACTTGAATGGTTCTAGGACCACAAAGAAAGTGCTGAAACTCGGGACTCATGAAGAACTTCTCAAAACTCATTCAGACCCGCTTGCCTGGGCAAAAGCGTTGGCCAAACAAATGACTGAGGACGAAAAAAAAGAGAAAGCACAAGAGCTCATTCAAATCGACTTTCATTCTCGCAAACTACTTCCTTTGGATACTCAAAATCAGTTTTCAATCGGCTACCTCTTCTTACAAGCCATCTACGCTCAGCTTGGCCTCAAAGAACTCTGCCACGATATTTCTAAAAGTTCTTCCACCTCTTTTGACTTAAATGATATTCTGGCACATTTGATTTATACCCGTATTCTCTCACCAGGTTCCAAGAAGAACTGTTTTGAAGAATCAAAAAAGTATCTCGAAGCACCGAATTTCGAGCAACATCAGATTTATCGTGCCCTTGATCTTTTGGCAGAAAATTCTGAAAGTTTCCAAGAGAAAGTTTATCTCACGTCTAAAAACCTTGTCAAAAGAAATGATAAAATCCTCTATTACGACTGTACCAATTTCTTCTTTGAAATTGAACAGGAAGAAGGCTTGAAGCAGTACGGGGTCTCTAAAGAACATCGACCAAATCCGATTGTCCAGATGGGCCTTTTCATGGATGGTTCTGGTTTTCCTCTCAGCTTTGTCATTGGTCCCGGCAATCAAAATGAACAGAAAACTTTGAC
>JAITVN010000104.1 GCA_031285775.1 Streptococcaceae bacterium
TATCTGAACTGATTTTCCTTAGCATAAAATCACCTCTAGAGCCTTTATTTACCTCTATTTTAACATATTTTGGGGCAAAAAAATAGACAAAGTAGCGAGTACTTTGTCTACAGTCTGAAAAGCCAAATATGGCTTTTTTTGTTATAATAAATCGACGGCTGATAAGTTTTTATCGGGCTTTTTGCGTTTTTGTAAAGGAATACCAGTGGAGATTTTTTATGAAGTTTTATATTGTAGGTTCTGTCGGTGCTGGAAAGTCAACACTGGCGCGGAGAATTTCTGAAATTCTCAGTATTCCTGTTTATCATCTAGACGAAGTGGTTCATAAAAACGATACATCAACTGAAATCGATAATGTCAGACGTTCAGATGACGAGATTCATAAGATTTTTCAAGAAATTATGAGTCAGAATAACTTCATTATTGAGGACTGTTTGCGTGACAGGTTTACAGTGGCTTTACAGCAGGTTGACAGTGTCATTTTTCTAGACATCCCTTTACACAGGCTTTATATAAGGATTTTAATCCGATGGATAAAACAGAAACTCGGAGTAGAAAAAGCAAATTATCATGCAAATTTACAGATGTTGTCCAAAATGTTTACATGGGTGAAAGAAAGTCCGCGTGATAAACTTGTCAATCTTCAGAATTTGACTGTTTTACATAACCAGCGAGAAGTGAGTAATTTTTTGAAAGATATAGGAAATAGAAAAGAGATATTAGAATGACAAAAATGATAGTGGGCCTAGGGAATCCAGGCGAGCGTTATGAAGCCACGCGGCACAATATGGGATTTATGACAATTGATTTGCTGGCTCAGGAGCTCGGTGTCACTTTTAGAATGGAAAAGTCTTTCATTGCAGAAATTGCCGAAGCACGTGTCAACAATGAGAAGGTGTTTCTGGTCAAGCCGCAGACTTTCATGAATGAATCAGGTCGCTCTATCAAGCCGCTGATGACTTATTATAACCTGGATTTAAAAGACCTGATTGTGGTAGCGGATGACATGGATTCACCAGTAGGACGCGTTCGCCTGCGCCAGAAAGGTTCTTCCGGTGGGCAACGCGGTGTCAAATCGCTAATTGTGCACTTGGGCAGCAGTGAATGGAAACGCGTGAAAATAGGAATCGGACGTCCAAAACCTGGATGGACAGTGGTTAATCACGTTTTGTCACGTTTTGAAGGAGAAGAGGCAATAGAGGCGCAATTAGGCATAAGAAAAGCTGCAGATGCGCTGCAATACTATCTCGAGAACGATGATGATTTCGAAAAAACGATGAGTAAATATAACGGATGAATATAATTGACTTTTTTAATAGCAATCGTGAGCTGCAAAGTTGGCAGGCTGGTTTTGCAAAGAATCAGCGCACATTACTGACTGGACTTTCCGGCACGAGCAAGTCGCTCGTGATGGCAAATGCTTATGTCAACAATCCTGATAAGTATGTCATTATTACGGATAATCAGTTTCACGCCAATGAGCTGGCTTCAGAGTTGTCAGAGCTCGTTGGAGAATCTGCTGTTCATCAATTTTTCTCGGATGACAGCGTCTTTGCAGAGTTTGCCGTAGCCAGCAAAGACCGAACTGCTTATCGTCTGGATGCTTTAAAATTCCTGCTGGAAGCAAATCAGTCAGGCTTTTTGATTGTCCCTTGGCTATCAATGCGCTCTTATCTGCCGACAGCGGACAATTTTCAGGAAAAATATTTACGTCTGGAAGTCGGCGACAATTATCATCAGTCAGATTTGATTAAACTCATGGCAAATTCTGGCTTTGAGCGTGTGGATCGGGTAATTACGCCTGGAGAATTTTCGCACCGCGGCGATATTGTCGATATTTATCCTCTGGATACAGAAAATCCAGTGCGTTTGGAGTTTTTCGGCGATGAAATTGATCGCATTCAGTCATTTGACGCTGAAAGTCAGAAATCTCTGAGCAAACTTGACAGTGTAGAGATAAGTCCTGCAAGTGATTTGGTTTTGACTGACAAGGAAATTGACAAAGGTGTAAAGCTGCTGTCTGAGTCAAATTTACCCAATCTGGACGAGATTATTTCGGCAAGCAAAAATCATTTTATTCACAAAGACATACGAAAATATGCCGAGTTTTTCTATGAAGAAAAGTCAACACTCTGGGATTATTTTCCAAAACATACGCAGATTTTCGTTGATGATTTTCAGAAAATTTCTGAAAGCAATCATAAGATTGATTTAGATTTAGCTGATTTCATTATGTCAGAAAAGGCTCTTGAGCGATATATTGAAGGTCAGCAATATCTAGCAGATAATTTGTCTGAATTAAGAGCCTACAAACCAGCGACTTATTTTTCGAATTTTCAGAAGGGCTTAGGAAATCTGAAATTTGACCTGCTTTACAACTTTACACAACACTCAATGCAGCAGTTCTTTGGTCAGATGGACTTACTTTACACTGAAGTTGACAGATTTGTAAAGCAAGGCTTTACAGTTGTGCTCTCCGGAAACGTTGTAAAGCTCAGTGAAGCGCTTAAACACACGGAAATCAACTTTACAGTTGCTGTAAACAATGATTTACATAAGGGACATGTCAACCTGATTTCAGCGAATTTGACAAACGGCTTTGTCTTTCTTGATGAGAAACTAGTTCTTATCACTGAATCTGAGGTATTCGGAAAGGCTCGGAAAAAGCGTCCGCCGCGTTTGAACATTACAAATGCTGAACGTCTGAAAGACTACAATGAATTGACGGTCGGTGATTACGTGGTTCACCGCGTGCATGGTATAGGAAAATATTTAGGCATTCAGACCATTGAGATAGACGGTATCCACCGAGATTACCTTACGATTGAGTATCAAAGAGGAGATACGCTATCAATTCCTGTGGATCAGCTGGACAGTCTGAGCAAATATTCTGCGGGAGAAGGTAAAATTCCTAAGGTTAATCGACTCAACGACGGACGCTGGAAAAATACCTATAAATCAGTCCAGAAGCAGATTGAAGATATTTCCGAGGATTTACTAAAGCTCTACGCCGAAAGACAGTCTCAGAAAGGTTTCGCCTTCTCAAAAGATGATGAAAATCAGCAGGAATTTGATGCCGCCTTCAGTTATGCAGAAACGCCTGATCAGTTGCGCTCAATCGCGGAAGTCAAGCAGGATATGGAAAAAGAGCGTCCGATGGATCGACTGCTCGTTGGAGATGTTGGTTTCGGCAAGACAGAAGTGGCCATGCGGGCAGCTTTCAAGGCCATCAACGATCACAAGCAGGTGGCAGTGCTTGTTCCGACAACAGTATTGGCAGAACAACATTACCAAACAATGTCGGAGCGTTTCGTTGACTTTGGTGTGAATGTCGCTGTGTTGTCGCGTTTTCAAACAAAAGCAGAACAAGCTGAGATTTTAAAAAAACTCAGGCGAGGACAGGTGGATTTGATTGTTGGCACGCACCGTCTCTTGTCAAAGGACGTCGAATTTGCTGATCTTGGTCTTATGGTAATCGATGAAGAGCAACGCTTCGGCGTAAAACATAAAGAACGTCTGAAAGAACTTAAAACTCAGGTTGATGTGCTGACCTTAACAGCAACGCCAATTCCCAGAACCTTGCACATGTCAATGCTGGGAATCCGTGATTTGTCCGTGATTGAGACACCCCCGACCAATCGTTATCCTATCCAGACTTATGTGATGGAGCAGAATTATGAAGTGGTGCGTGACGCAGTTTTACGTGAATTGGGACGAGGAGGTCAGGTTTTCTACGTGCATAACAGGGTTGACAGCATTGACAACAAAGTGGCACAGCTGGAAGAGCTGATTCCTGAGGCGCGAATTGCAGCTATTCACGGGCAAATGTCGGAAGTTCAGCTGGAAAATACCCTGTTGGCTTTTATTGCAGGAGAATATGACGTGCTCGTCTCAACGACAATTATTGAAACTGGCGTTGACATCCCAAATGCGAATACCTTATTCATTGAGAATGCTGACAAAATGGGCTTGAGTCAGTTGTATCAGCTGCGCGGCCGAGTTGGGCGTACCAATCGGGTGGCTTACGCTTATTTCATGTATCAGCCGGAGAAAGTGTTGTCGGAAGTGTCAGAGAAGCGCCTAGATGCAATTAAAGGCTTCACAGAACTTGGCAGCGGCTTCAAAATTGCCATGCGTGACTTGTCAATCCGCGGTGCCGGGAATTTACTCGGTGCTGAACAGTCTGGCTTCATTGATACCGTCGGTTTTGATCTCTACAATCAAATGCTTGAAGAAGCTGTTCAAAAACGCCTCGGACAGAATAAACAAAAGCTCAAGACAAATACAGAAATTCAGCTAGGTCTGGACGCCTTCCTTCCAGTCGATTATATTTCTGACGAACGCCAGAAAATCGAAATCTACAAACGCATTCGACAAATTGGCAGTCGTGCAGAATATGAAGCGCTTGGCGATGAGCTTATGGACAGATTCGGCGCTTATCCTGATGAAGTTGCCTATCTGCTTGAAATCGGGCTGCTCAAACATTTTGCGGACAATGCGCTGATTGATAAAATCGAGAAGCTTCCGCGTGAGATTGTAGTCAAATTTGATAGAGCTTCACGTGCACTATATGAAGGGCAGGATTACTTTGCGGCTTTATCAAAAACTGTGCTGAGTGCGAAAGTGCTTGAAGAGCGCGGACAGATGATTGTTAGGCTGAAACCAGAGAAATCTGCAATTTTCTGGCTGCAGGAGCTTATCAAATTTGCTGAGAACCTTTCGGATATTCGTGATGCAAAGAATTTGGATTAAAAAGACAATGTTTCACGTGAAACATTGTCTAGGACTAGTTGCTCCTTTACTTGATTTTATTTAAATTTTTTGTACAATTGTATATTAAGTGATTGATTTTACAAAGAAAAAATCACTCCAAATTGAGTTGGAAAGACTGGAGAGTGAGAGAATTACTAACTTAAAGCGTGCAAGGAATATCTTGCGGGCTGAATTTATTTTACCAGTAATTGTGGCTATCCTGTCCATGTTTAGTCGAAATTTAGCATGGTGGGGAATTTTGTGTAGCTTATTTTTAGCAGGTTTATTAGTCATTCTTGGCCATTTCAAAAAAGTGGAACGAGAGCATTTTAGGGTGTCGGAAACAATTGCCCTCCTGTTTAATGCTGGATTTTTTGCCATTTATTTCATTTTTATTATTTTACGTTTTATTTTTAAAATTTAACCTTTAAACAACTTTTATTTATGCGATGAAAATGCTATAATTTCGCTATGAGACTTGATAAATTTTTAAAAGTGTCACGCTTGATTAAGCGTCGTCCTGTGGCAAAAGAAGTCGCTGACAAAGGCCGTATCCAAATAAATGGAAAAATTGCCAAATCAGCAGCTTCTTTGAATATAGGTGATCTTATCACGATTCGTTTTGGAAATAAAATCGTACAAGTAAAAGTGCTCGACTTACGGGAAAATTCTCGCAAAGAAGATGCGGACAAAATGTATGAGATTATCAGCGAAAAGCGTTTGGGAGGCGAAGACGATGAGTGAAAATCCAAATGTCCCAAATGTGTTGAGGCTTAACAATGAATATACCAATCGACAATTGGAAAAGCAGCGTCACAAATCTGCACCTCGTCGTAAGTACCTTGGCCTAATTCTCATCACGGTTGTCATCGTTCTTGCGATACCAACTTATGGGTTAGTCAAGTCGTTTCAGACATTGGAGAAAGCTAAAGTTACAAATGTTCAGGTAGTTTCACAAAGCAAGGCGATTGAGTACAAGGTAAGCAGTCAGTCTGAAATGATTAAGAATTTACAAAATTCATTTTATGCACAGAAATACGCGCGCAGCAGATATCTCTACACGAAGCCTGGCGAGAAGATTTTTACTGTTCCAAGCTCCCCATTAACAACAGAAAGTTCAACAGAAAAATGACAACAAAAAATGGAAATCTAAATGATGGACGTGAAGTTTACTTTTCCGGCGGAAGATTGTCGGACTTGACTTCAGATCCGGTTTTTGCACGGACTTTGAGCGTAATTCAGCGTTACTACAAATTGCGCGAGACGGATGCTTCGATGAGCTTCCCAGGAATAGACGGTACATCAATTTCGAAACTCTTTTTGACGCCGCATTCTGCATCTGATCTGTCAGAGAAGCGGGCTGTCTATGAAAAGATTGCGCGCGAATCTTTCGGGATGCTGGGGCGAACACCTGATTTTATTGATACTGGGATTGCTGTCCTTCCTCACTATGCTGATGTTTTAGGCGCTGATGGCAGGACTGATTATGCGGAAAATGCTAAACAGTGGGCAAAAATGGTGCGCAGACAGGATTTATTTGTCTCTCATGCCATTCAAAATCCTCAGGTTGACCGCAGTAGAGGCCTGCAGGATTTACTAGATGCAGGTGAAGAATTTGCCGGTGTCTGGATTAAAGAAGAACGAGAAGACGGTGTGATTGTGCGAGGTGCCAAGCAAGTCAATACGCTAGCACCTTTTGCGGATCAGCTGCTGGTTTTCAATTTGCCTGGGCTATCAATTGAAGATTCAAAGTTTGCGCTGGCATTCTGGCTGCCATTGAATGCTGCAGGCCTCAAAGTTGTCTGCCGAAAGCCGACTTTCCGCGCAGGCAGCTTAGCGGATCATCCGCTTGCTAATGCTTTCGATGAGATGGATGCCATGCTGATTTTTGATGATGTCTTTATCCCGAACGAGAATCTGCTGGTTTGCGGCGATGTGGCTTTGTCCAATGCCTTTTTTGGCGCCAGTGGACTCTTTGTTCATACGGCACACCAGGATGAAGTTCGAGGCTCAGTCAAGCTGGAATTTGCCACAGCGATTGCGGTACGTTTGGCTGAAAAGTTAGGGCTGACAGAATTTACGCGTGTGCAGGAAATGTTAGGCGGTCTGACAGTTAATCTGGAGCTTATTCGTGCAGCTGTGCTTGCCAGCGAATTGACAGGACATTTTGAGGGAGAAGTTTTTACGCCGAATATGCAGACACTGCTCGCGGTAAGGGTTTCTTTGACAAGTTATTATGATGAAGTTCTGCGCGTCATCGCAGAGTTCTCAAGCGGATCTGCAGTTGGAATACCAGACTTTTCTCAGTTCGACAATCCGGAAATATCTGATATTCTGAAGTCAAGTTTATCAAGTCCGTTAATTTCGGCAGAGGAGCGCGCATTGCTGCTGAATTTGGCTTGGGATGTGACTCACGAGGCTTTTGGACAACGTCAGCGAACTTACGAGCTGCTGCACGGCGGAAATCCCATGTTTGCCAAAATTGATCACTGGCGCAATACAGATTTAAATTCTGGGAAAGAGATGCTTGATAAAGTTTTACAAGATGCAAGAGATTATAAAGACTAAATTACGGAAAATCCCCTGGGTTTATTATGTTGTACTGGCACTGTTCGTGGTGCTGGTATTTTTTGCCTTTTATCTAGAAGCAAATCAGCCGACTAAAGCGTCTTTGATCAAGAAACAGCCCAAGTCTAAGTATTTGAGTGTCATTCCGCTGCGTGCGGTTGCCTTGTCCGATATCATGAGTTATAAAGATGTCAATCTGACTCAGAAAAAAAATCTGATTGCTGCGCGTGGTCAGCTTTCCATTAAAAAGCTTGATTCTGCTGGCGATAAGCCTGTTTTTCAGCTGGCTGACGGCTCCTATGTGCTTGCGAGTTCAAAAAAGATTGCATCAGATATTACATTGACACGAGAAAAGGTGTCAACCACACTGTATTTGACCAATAGTGTCAACGTGCTTTACAACCCCTTTACAACATTTGATTCAGATATTTATGAGACAATTCCAGGAAATCAGACCTTGCGTGCCATGTCAAAAGCAAGCACTCACTGGGGAACTTACTATGAAGTGAGCTTTGATGGCGGGCGAACTGGCTGGATTGACGCAAAGCTTGTCAGCACAGAAAATCCGAAAATGAAGACTTTACAAACCACCTTGCTGCAAAAATATGCTGACAAGAAACTGTCAATTACTGTAAAGCAGCTTGACAGTAAGTTTACAGTAGCTGTAAATCCTGATGAAAAGATTTATGCGGCCAGTCTCTGGAAATTACCGATTCTATATTGGACACAAAGGCAGATTAATGCTGGGAAAGCGGCTTTGACTGATAAACTGAAATACATTGGCGCTGTCAATGACACGAGCTGGGGTGCTTTTAATCCCAGCGGTACAGGAAGTATGCCTAAAACCGCTGATGATAAAGAATATCAGCTGAAGGATTTGATTGATTTGACGGCAAAGGAATCAGATAATGTTGCCTCAAACATGCTGGCTTACTATGAAACTAATAAATTTTCTGAAGATTTTCGGAAAGAAATTAAAAAGATTGCAGGCACAGAATGGTCTTACGGTAACAGAGATGCAACTGGGGAAATGGTAGTTGGAACAATCATCGCATTGTACAATGAAGGAGGGGTCGGATTTAATGCACTTTTTGATACCTCTTATGACAAATCCAGGATTGAAGCGGGCGTGCCGGATAACGTGAAAGTGGCACATAAAATCGGCGTGGCTGATGAAGAAAACAATGATGCCGCAATTGTTTTTGCGAATGAACCTTATGTGATTGTAATTATGACGACTGGAGAGCAGCCTGACAGTCTTCTCACCGAGATATCTCAGACTGTTTATGAGGCGCTAAAATGATGGGAATGGAAAATGTCGGTGAATTGAAATTCTTGAAAGTTTGTCACAAAAAGCACTTTTTTGATGATCATTCACGCGTTTTGGTGGCTTTGTCAGGCGGTCAGGATTCAATGACACTTTTCAACTGGCTTTATGATTTGCAGGAGAAGTTGGGCATAGTAGTGGCTGTGGCTCATGTTAACCATAAAGTGAGGATTGAGTCTGATGCGGAAGAGCAGTTTCTTCGCAAGAAAATGGAGAAGTTGGACATTCCTTTTTTCACTGCGACATTTACAGGCAAGTTTTCAGAAGCGGCAGCAAGGAAATTTCGTTATCAGTTTTTTTCAAAAGTAATGAACGAGAGTAATTACAGTGCGCTGGTCACAGCGCATCATCTGGATGATCAAGCCGAAACTGTTTTCATGCGCTTATTGACAGGTCGTCGTCTGCGATTTTTGACAGGTATTCAAGAGAGGCAGAGTTTTGCAAATGGTGAGTTGATACGTCCTTTGTTAAGCTTTCATAAAGAAGAATTGGATGCAGCCATTTATTTTGAAGATTTTACAAATCATGAGAACGAACACCTCAGAAATCGGGTGAGAAATCTGTATCTTCCTGAGCTGTCACAAGAAAATCCACAATTTTGTATAAGTTTAGCTGATTTGTCAAATGAGATTTCTCGTGCAACTCGGCTGATTCACCAGCAAATTGAGGATTTATCTATTTTGTCTGATAAGATCGATTTGAAGCGTTTTCTGTCTCAGAAAGAGGATTTACAATATTTTATTCTGCAAGAGTACTTGGCTAATTTTTCAGATTTACAATTGAGTAAAGGACAGTTTGACCAATTTTTACATATTATTCGTCGGCCAGAGCAGTATTCAGAGTTATTGTCTGATCAGTATTATCTCGTAAAAAGCGCTGAAGAGTTTCATCTCACGAAGTCACTGGTGCACTGGGAACTAGAGCTGAAAACTGAAAATCCGAATGATTCAGATTTTTTGACAGTTTGTCTACCTAAAAATCTTAAATATTCAGTTCGGAAACGCCTTCCAGGTGACACGATTCGGATTCATGGACATCACAAAAGCTTGAAAAAATTCTTTATTGATAATAAAATATCTCTCGAAATGCGCGCCGCACCTGTGATTGCCGTAAATTCTGAAATTTATGCAGTTCCTGTTCTTCATATGATTTCAGATTTGAGTAATAGGCTTGAAAATGCTACAATTAAGCAAACAATCTGGGTCAAGCCCAAAGAGCAATAAAAGCAAACATGAGCAAAAAGGAGACATAACATGCTTGAGCAGTATATCGAAAAGGTGCTGATTACCGAAGAAGAAATCTCAGAGAAAGCTAAGGAAATCGGCGCGCAGCTTACGAAAGATTTTGATGGAAAGAATCCGCTGATTATCGGCATTCTTCGCGGTTCTATCCCCTTCTTGGCAGAGTTGATCAAGCGTATAGATACACATGTTGAGATAGATTTCATGACAGTTTCAAGCTATCATGGCGGAACCAAATCTTCTGGCGAAGTTAAGATGATTATGGATGTTGATACACCGGTAAATGGACGTGATGTCATAATTGCTGAGGATATTATTGATACAGGTTTGACCCTTAAGTATTTGAAAGAATTGCTTGAGCATCGTGGTGCCAATGTTACCATTGTGACAATGCTGGACAAACCGTCCAACCGTGAAATTGACATTGTGCCGGATTATACGGGCTTTGAAATTCCAAATGAATTTGTGGTTGGTTATGGGCTTGATTATGATGAAAATTTCCGTAATTTGCCTTATGTCGGCGTTCTGAAACAGGAAGTTTACTCGAATTAAGACTTTTACTGAACCAATTTGTCATTATTATCTTAGGTCAAAAATGGGAACTTCTCAAAAAATCAGTCTAAAGTTTGAGATTGTATAATAATATTTGATTTATAATGATGTTGTAGATGATTCCGACATCTATAACTTCTAAATTTTTCATAAATTACTCCTAAAAACAAAAAACCGTTTATCGATGACGGTTTTTTTTATTTAGAATTGTAACCTCTTGGAAGAGGAATCCTTGTATTAAAGGTGTTTTAATACGAAATCAATCCCTCTGCGCCAGAGCTTCGGATGCGTCTTCGCCAAACGCACGACTGCACGGTCTCCTAGCGAATGATAATAACGCATCTCAGGCTTTGCAGCGGTGGCAGCCTTATAAAAATCCTTCGCCAAATCAGCTGAAGTGGCTCCGCCTGATTTCTCCATTCTTGAAAAACCTTTGCGCACCTTTTCAAGCAATGGTGCATAAGGCGAATCTGGTAAAAGATTTTTTTCTGCATTGTCCATGGCAATGCTGCTCCATGCAGATTTCGTGCCGCCAGGATTGACACAAACGCTGCGAATGCCAAACTGAGCTACCTCGGTATCCAGCACGTCTGACCATTGCTGCAGGGCAGCTTTCGTCGCATGATAAAAGGCGCCGAGCGGTGTATAAACATAACCGCCGATACTTGAAATATTCACAATTCGGCCATAAGCACGCGAACGCATTGTTGGCAGCACCATTTGCGTCAGCTCCACTGCACCAAAGAAATTTGTCTCAAACTGCTGATGCACATTGGACATGGGAATTTCCTCAGCTGGGCCATATTCACCATAGCCGGCATTATTAATCAACACGTCAACTTGTCCCTGCTCTGCTAAAATTCGCTCAACAAAGGCGCGATTTGATGAAGTATTCGTCACATCCAGCGCCAGCGGAATGATGCCGTCATCGGTCGGAATTTTATCTACACGGCGGCACCAGCATAAACAATCCAGCCTTTTTTGGCAAACAGTTTTGCAGCCTCAAGTCCCATTCCGTTTGAAGCGCCAGTAATTGCGACAACACGTGTCATATCTGTGATTTCCATTTGTAAAAATCTCCTATTTAGAATAACTTTCACGAAAAATGCGGTCTTTCTCAGTTTCTGATCATCTTGTCTGACATGCATTTTATGTCTATTTGAACGCCCAAAAACGCCTAATAGTTCTACAAATCTTGTTCACTTATTATAACACTTTCAGATTTTTAAAGACAAATTAAACTTGGACTTTATTTACAAAATCTTTAAAGCCATCCGTATTGATTCCAGTCCAGTTTCCATTAGGGTTATCACGTAAGAAATTAACCTGTTTCTGCAGGGATTCGCTATAGCCATCCCAATCGTCTTTAAATTCCTGAAGAAGTTTGATATGCTCTGTCCAGAAAGCCACAGGATCTACTGGCGGATAGCGCGTATAACGCATATAAACATCACAGACATAGTTAACCAAATCTCCTTTGACGCCTTTTGGTCTCATTTCACGAATTTTCTCAAGGAAGAGCCGATTTTCCAAAGCCCAAGTGTGCGTCTGATACTCAAAAATGCGGCCGTTGCTGCGAACTGTCGAATTAGGATTGCAGACCCAAGTATACACAACACTGTTAAGATAATAAATATCCGTTGATAATTGACAAGCCAAACCTACAAAGTAAGTATCTTCGAAGATTCTCAACTCTGGTCTAAAGCGCAGATTTATTGAGTTAATATAGGCACGGCTAAACCACTTGGCAACTGGAGATTTCCAATCGTGCTGGGAATGAGTCAGGTAGCGGTATTCATTTCCGACCTTATACTCTTCAATGTACCTTGCAACGATCATCTGATGCTCGCCATGGTATTTGACCACATTGTAGAATTCCAAAAGCGCGCCTGCAAAGTGAAATTCATCATCGGAGTCGAGAAACATAAAATACTCACTGTCGGTATGGTCAATCCCATATTGCCGTGCAAGTCCTGCTCCGACATTTTCCGGGAGCACATGATAATGCAACTCCAAGTTGGCGAAAATCTCGAATTTCGTCATATCAATTGGATCCCCGCCATCATTGACCAGATGGACATCAAATGTAGAAAAGTCCACACCAATCTGACTGTTTATTGATCCGAGCACGATAGCTAAATCCTTTTCCGTCTGTCCCTTGAAAGGGATGATAATGCTTACTTTTTTCATAATTTAATTATAACAGTTCTAGCCGAATTTTCAAATTAAAAAAACAAGAAAAATGAACGAAAAGTGACATATTTCAACGATTGTGCATAAATATTATTTTTTATTCTTGTAGAAGTCTGAAGATTCAAAAAAAGCAAGCCGCAGGGCTTACTCTTCATAATAGTTGATCACTGCATCACGGAAAAATTCAGTCACCCCAGTGTAGTCGCGGTCATAATTTTTACGAAAACGAGGATCATCAACATACATCTGCGTCATTGCCTTGTGTGCTTCAGCAGTAATCGGTTTTGCCCAGTAAAATGAGAGCCATTCGGCATGCAGTTCCACAGCTTCACGTGCCATAAGCTCATCTTTCTCTGCGAAAGCCTTATTCAGCAGATCTACGATTTTTTTGTGGCTGCTCTCTGCCCATTTCATATCTTCAGGTGTCATCTTGAGGTACCTCTTGTTTGCAGCATTGACAGTATCTTCGCCATAATTCTGACGGATCTCTTCGCCGTACTTTTTCTCATTTTCCTGCAAATTCTGCTTTTTCAACAACTCAAAATCTTCTTTTGACATTTTATAATCTCCTTTTTCTAATTTTATTGTGAGATTATCAATCAAGCCTGACAATCGGTCCCGCTCCTGATGCAGACGCGTCAAATGCTCAGATAAGGCAACCTTTTCATCTGTTGAATCTGATAAAATATCTCGGATTTCCGACAAAGGCATATCCAGCTTGCGCAAACTCATGATGTAAAAAATTCTCGTCAAATCAGCAGTTTCATATTCACGATAAGAATTTTCCCCGCGCTGAGGCGCCAATAGTCCGGCTTTTTCCCAGACTCTTAACGTTCTAGATGTCAAGCCAGTCAACTTTGTCATTTCCTTGATATTCATACTCACAAGTATATCATACATCTTGACCTTGGGTCAATGTCAACTAAAATGTTCTTCCGTTTGACTTTTTTCCAACTCTGGTTGTAGTCTCATTCATCATCTTAAAGTCGGATTCGTATTGACATTTCTTTATCAGGTCAATTTAAAAGAAGGTTTTTTTTGCAAAGAGTAGGAAGTTCACTGTAAAAAACGAAAATGCAAAAATAGCTGAAGTAATTTTTCTATCGTGGGGAAGGTATGTTTCCTACATACTTTTATCTTCACGATCATACGGAAATAGAATTTTTTTTCTGGATTTTTTAAAAGATTTTCAATTTCTTCCCGGCACAAAGCGGCTGTACCAGAACAACCATATAATTCTAGTGCAGCCACGTGAGCATTCATAATACTGAGAGCTTTAGTTTTTTGCTTTCCATTCATGAAGTCGTATCGCGCCTTAAAGTATAATAGTGTGGCCCTTTCGTAATAAAAGTTTTCTGGAATATCATATTTCTCCAGATGTTGAATCACTCGTAAAGCAGGAATGTGAATATTGCGGTGAAATAAGCGCACCAGTGCGGAGAATAAGCGCAGTCAACGCGGAAAATAAGCGCACTGAACGCGAAGGAAAAAGTCACAGACCTTTTGTATAATGATTGTGCATAC
>JAITVN010000078.1 GCA_031285775.1 Streptococcaceae bacterium
TAGTGCGACTTTCAATTCTATTCTGATTGATAATTTTTTCTTCGCGTTCAGTGCGCTTATTTTCCGCGTTGACTGCGCTTATTCTCCGCACTGGTGCGCTTATTTCACCGCAATATTCAGGAATGTACATCTGTTGTAACAAGAAACTATCCAGAATATTCAACTCACATAAAATAATCTGGCGCTTCACTGATGGAGTTATCTCAGTTTTAGTAGCAAAAAAAAATGATCCGATCAGAGATCTCAGCGAGTTGAAGAAAATCAAAGAGTCGAGATGTCCAACCAAGTAGTCTCAATTCATAGTACCCCCAATATTTTGTAGATCTAAGATAGGTTCTAATTTTATCAGCATCAGATTTTGGAATTTTAAATTCAGGATCGATCAGAGAAAGGATCGCTTCGGCCATAATTCTATCTAAAAGAAATTTATCACAATCTTGATTCTCTTTTTCTTGAATTTCAAGCTTGTCAATTATTTCTCGGAGTTTAGGAGCGTTTTTATAAGTATAGGCTTTACCAACTTCATCCACGTATAGTAAAATGTCTTTATTGCTAAGATATTTGTTGAAAGCATTAAGGTACTCGGTAGGAGTAACCTTTATATTACGAAGGTATCGAAAAAAATTATCAGCAATAGGGATAGGTCCACCCTTTTCAAACCTTGAAAGGTTACCTTGTATTCCTTTTCCACCAGATGCGACTGCCTGAGAAATATGCTTTGCTTCTCGTAATTCCTTAAAAACCTCACCGTAACTTTTTTTGATGATCTCCTTATCTAATTCAGTATCCATAACCTTCTCCAACATGATAATTTGTAAAATCTTGATGATAAGCTTCGAGTTGCTGTTAGTATACACTATTTAGTGATAAAAGTCCAAGATGAGACGACTTACCAACTCTCTCAAGGATTTTTTTTACTGTCAAAAATGAAAAATATGTTTAGTTTGCATACTTTATTTATACTCGCCATAGAATGAGAAATTTAGAAAATATCAATTATTCTAAATAAAAGTATAATTACAATAAAAGAATAACCAGAGGGGGATCCATAATGAAAAAGAAACGTTTATTATTTACTTTAATTATAGCTGCAACAATTGTAATTACTATTGAACCATTGTATGCTGTAATCATGGGATAGACCTTTAGAAAGCGAAATTGAAGCATCCATAAATACAAAGGAGGGAAAATTAACAACTAGCTTTTGTCGCAGCAAATCTTTAACTGATTTGCAATAATAGTAATATGATAAATTTTTACTCATCAAAAAAGGAGAAAATGATGGAAAAGAAGCTGATTAAGTACTTCCTCTCTACCGGAGCGGTATTGCTGATGTTGATCGGATTAGGAGTATTCGGTAACGCAGCAAAAGCAGATGTTCCTATTTACAGGATGTTGAATCCGAATAGTGGCGAACATTTTTACACAACAAGCACATATGAAGTCAATAGTTTGGTCACTTCTGGCTGGCAATATGAAGGGGAAAGTTGGACTGCACCAAATAGTGGTTCTGCTGTTTATCGTCTTTACAACCCTAATTCTGGAGTTCACTTTTATACGACTTCCTCGTATAAAGATTCCGAAGCTTATCTTTCAAACTAGGAGGGTGAAATGCATAGAATATTAATGATAAGTCTGGCTTCATCCATTCTCCTAGCCTCAGTTGTTGTTATATCAACGGCAGCTGCAGACTACAATAAACTTCCAACGTCGACACCAGCTGGTACTGTTTACCGTCTGTATAATCCGAATACTGGCGAGCATTTCTATACCACAGGGATGTTTGAGCGCAATTCTTTGATTGCAGAAGGCTGGAATAGTGAAGGCGTCGGCTGGGTATCGTCAACAACTGGAGAGCCAGTTTATCGCCTCTATAACCCCAACGCCAAAGGCGGAGATCATTACTATACCAAATCCCCTTTTGAGAAGGATTCTCTGACAAAAAGAGGATGGCTTGACGAAGGCGTCGGATGGTACTCAGGCGGCGATATCAATGTTTATGTTGCTTACAATCCAAATGCCCAGTCAGGTGCACACAACTACACCACTGGTTTATTTGAGCAAAACTCTTTGCTTGAGAATGGCTGGAAATATGGCTCAACCTCATGGAAATCTGTCTCAGTACTTGAAAAAACTGGGAAATTACCAGCCTCAAAAACAGATTCAGTTTTATCAAATTCTGATTTAGATTCAATTATCAATCAAATGCAGAAACTAGTGCTTGATAAGGGTAACTATCAATTAGGAAGTTTTGTAACAATTTTATCTAATGGAACTTACAGTTCAGACTATTTCGCCAACGACTTCAAGGATGGGGTCTACACTTTTGAAGAGATTTCGGATCATAATTTGTTCCCTGTCACAACTGATGCCATTGTGCCACCAAGTTTTATGTATGGTTCGAAATACTACGACTTCACAAAAGGGCATGGTTATATATCGGCAATACTCACTTCGAAGGGATGGTATTTGCTCCCTGATTATAAACTTCAAAATTCCAAGGGAATGCTTTCCGATCCAGATTATTCGAAGTTTATCCAAACAGGAAATATAGCAGACTTGAAAACTGACAGGAATGGGGATGTACTTGTACTTGAAACTACAGATTTATTCGCCTGTCCAATCTTGATCAGCTGAAACGGATAATAAATTAGGATGGGACCTCCAAAACTAGCTGAAAATCTTGCGTTGGAGGTCATTTTTTCCAAATATTCCCCAATTTAATCTACAAAAAAAGCCGCCGAAACGACTTTTCCTCTTATTACATTCAAGTTAGAGCTCAACACAATAAAAGTGGACATAAATGTCTTATTTTTATTTTATTATTCTATTCTTAAAGCAAGCTAAAAATAGAAAGGTTTTTCTAATAAAAACAAAGTTTTTTATTTATTATTACTTTTAAGTCAAAGATCTATCATTTCAGATAGATCTTTAATTAGGAGTTTTTATGAAAAAATTAGGAGTTGTAAGTAGTTTTTTTGGGGGGAATCACTTACAAGTATGATTATAATGAAAGTCACTTAAAGAAATCTCAACTGAAAGATAAATTCAGCTTAAAGTGTGATAAAATAGGTACAAATAATTTTTTAGAGGATTTTCAATGCTTACAGTATCAGATATATCACTAGTTTTCAGCGATCGCAAACTTTTTGACGATGTCAATATCAAATTCACGCCAGGCAACTGTTACGGACTCATCGGAGCAAACGGCGCTGGTAAATCGACTTTCCTGAAGATTTTGGACGGTGAAATTCAGCCGACTACAGGGCATGTCTCTATGGGGCCGAATGAGCGTATGTCGGTGCTGCGCCAGAACCATTATGACTATGAAGTGCAGACACCGCTCGACGTGGTAATGGGCGGAAATGCCCGCTTGGCAGAAATCCGTGATGCGAAAGACGCCATCTACGCAAAAGAGGATTTCACAGAAGAAGACGGTGTTCAGGCGGCAGAGCTTGAGACCGAGTTTGCAGAAATGGGCGGCTGGGAAGCTGAGACAGAGGCAGCACAGCTCCTCCAGAGTTTGGGCATCCCTGACAGCCGTCACTATGATTTGATGTCGACTCTGACTGGCGGGGAGCATGTCAAGGTGCTTTTGGCTCGTGCCCTCTTCGGCAAGCCAGATGTGCTGCTTCTTGATGAGCCGACCAATGGACTTGATATTCCAGCGATTGAATGGTTGCAGGAGTTTTTGATAAACTTTGAAAACACTGTCATTGTTGTATCCCATGACCGTTATTTCCTGAACAATGTGTGTACTTACATGGCTGATCTGGATTATGGTAAAATTAAGCTCTATCCAGGCAACTACGACTTCTGGAAGCAGTCTTCTGAGCTGGCACTGCGTCTTCAGGCAGATCAGAATCGTAAAGCCGAAGAAAAAATTGCTGAGCTGAAAGACTTCATTGCCCGCTTCTCTGCCAATGCCTCGAAGTCAAAACAGGCCACATCACGTAAGAAAATGCTGGATAAGATTGAAGTCGAAGCCTTTGTGCCGTCTTCTCGCAAATATCCATTCATCAATTTTGAGCAGGATCGTGAAATCGGTAACGACTTGCTGCGCGTGGACAATCTGAGCGTCTCCATTGAAGGCGAGAAAGTCATTGAAAATGTCAGCTTCATCTTGAATCCTGGCGACAAGACCGTCTTCATCGGACAGAACGACCTTCAGCAAACCGTCTTGCTGCGCGCTGTCGCGGGTGATATCGGCGACAACATGGAAGTGACTGGCGACATCAAATGGGGCGTGACAACTTCGCGAAGCTACCTGCCGAAAGACAATACAAAAGATTTTGACACAGATGATTCAATTCTGGATTGGCTGCGTCAATTTGTGAAAACCAAAGAAGAGGACGACAATACCTATCTGCGAGGCTTCCTCGGGCGCATGCTTTTTCGCGGTGAAGAGTCCCTGAAATCGGTTAAAGTCCTCTCTGGTGGTGAAAAAGTCCGTGTCATGCTTTCAAAAATGATGCTTTTGCGTGCCAATGTTCTGATTTTGGATGACCCGACCAATCACTTGGATTTGGAGTCGATTTCTGCGCTCAACGATGGCCTGACGAACTTCAAGGGCTCGATCCTCTTCAGCACACATGACCATGAGTTTATTTCGACCATTGCGAATCACATCATTGTGCTGGGCAAAAAAGGCTGCATTGATCGTGTCAACGAGAATTATGACGATTTCTTGGCTAATGCTGAGGTACAGAAAAAGGTTGCTGATTTATGGAAGAGCTAATTCTTGCCCGTCCTACGCTGGATGATAAGGCGGCGGTTGAGGACTTTTTGGCTGAGGTAATTGAAAGCGGCTCGCACATTGCCGGCTCTGGCGGACTTGAGCGCTATATCGGCGATGGACGTGATAATTACCAAGGCTGGTTGGACAAGCTGTCCCAGGACTTGGATCCGGAACGTCTGCTGGCAGGGCGAGTTCTAGCTTCCGAGTTTTTGACCAAGCGCGCATCAGATGGACGAATTGTTGGTTTAGTCCAAATCCGTCATGAGTTGAATGATTTTCTGCTGGAAATCGGCGGACACATCGGCGATATGATACGTCCCAAAGAGCGACGCAAAGGCTACGGAACGGAGCAGATTCGGCTGGCGTTGGAGAAATGTCGTGAGCTTGGAATCCCGCGGGTGCTGGTGACATGCGATAGGGACAATATTGCCTCTGCAAAAACCATTCAGAAGAATGGGGGCATTCTGGAAAATGAAGTCATGGACGCGGATGTAGTGAAGCAGAGATACTGGATTGATTGCTCTGCTTGAGTTTATAGATATAGAGATAATCGGCAAATTTAGCAGTGTTAAGTTTGCTTTTTTTGACTAAAAGACAGAGAATTATTCGTCTATTGAGAGAAAAATAAAATTGTACAAAATAGATAAAAACGAACAGAAACCCCACTAAGGTTCGTGTTTTTGTGCGATTTCGGAGACCTTTACGCCTGAGAATCATGATGTCGCTAATGCCATCGGTTCCGCGATTGCTAAGGTGCGAGGACAGTTTGAAGGGATTGTGAGTTTTGCCAAGCAGCCGCGGGAGGAAGCGATTGAAGCGGCTAAATCGATTGCGCATAAAAACGCCGTGAAAGCTGGTGCGATTCCTGAAAGTGTCGAAGTTGTTGAAATTGAAGAGTTTCCGATTGCTTATCACCCAGAAGATGCAGTGCGTATGCGGGTTAAGGTTTTGGGTGAGTTGGGCTTTTGATAGTTTGATTAATTTGTGAAATAGGGACTTCCTGATGAGGAGCTTGGCTTATTTGTCGGGGAGTTTTTTGAGGGAAAGTTGTATATTTCGCTATAAAGCAGAGGTATAAAGTTGCATATTTCGCTATATTTGAAATTGAGAAGTTGCATATTTCGCTATATCATGATAAAATTTAATTAATGATGGAGGTGTATGATGCTGTCAGCAAGAGTTGAGAAAATTTTTCAGGAAAACGGCGGTGTTCTGCGCTTGTCACATGCGCCAGAACTCGGTTTGAGTAAAGAAGCGGTGCGGAA
>JAITVN010000051.1 GCA_031285775.1 Streptococcaceae bacterium
AATCTCGTATTCGAGCGACTGCATGGCATCGTAGATGTCCTTGCTGGTCTTCTCTTTGGCGTAAGCCTTGCGCTTTTCTTCCGCATCAGGGCCGTCCACCCATTTTTCGGCGTCGCGTAGGTGTTTCTTGTAGTTTAATTCAGCGTAAGGCGCGAGCACCTCGTCTGCTCGGTCAAATGAACAACCGCCGTATTGCGAACTCGCAACGTTTGCAATGATCTGCGAAGCTTGAGCGGTGGCTGTCTGTATAGATTTCGGCGACTCTACCTGGGCATTTCCAAGTTTAAAGCCATTTTCAAACATATTTTTAAAATCAATCAGGCAGCAGTTCGACATGGTCGTAAATGGCGAGTAGTCGAGGTCGTGGAAGTGGATGTCGCCTTTCTGGTGGGCGTTCGCCACGTGGGGCGGCAGCATTTTCAGGCCGATGGCTTTGGCAACGGCGCCTGCGGTCAGGTCGCGCTGGGTGTTGAAGACGTTGCTGTCTTTGTTGGCGTTCTCGTTGACAACAGTGGCATCACGGTTGATGAGCTTGCCGATGGTGTAGTTGATGTCGGTGGCTTTTGAGCGCTGCAGGTCTCGTGCGGTGCGGTAGCTAATGTAGACCTTAGCCAGCTCGGTTTCGCCGGACTCCAGGAGTTCTTGCTCAACAATGGACTGAATTTCGTAAATTTTGACGTCTGTATGGAAGCGCGCAAAAATTTCATCGACAACTTGATTGGTGATTTTGGACACTGCGTCTTCTTCAACCAAGCCAACTTCATCGGCTGCTTTCATCAGCGCTTCGTAAATTTTCGTCGCATCAAATTTGACGCTGCGTCCATCACGTTTTATCACCTGAATTTCTGGTTTATTGACAGTATATATTTCCTCTAAAACTTTCATTCCTACCACTCCATTTCTTGAATCGGCGAATTGCCATTGCATTTATTCTATCACAAGAGCGACAAAAAATCCACCCTATTTAGTCTGAAATTCTCATTCTACATAATTTCACCACTAAATATAGTATTTGTCCTTTGTTTTCACGACTGACACACCAAGGCTTGCTGCAGCGTCATTAATGCTTACGGTTGATAGTTTTTGGCTGATTTTGAGAGAAAAAGGAGTATAATATAGAGTAAGCGTTTAACACTTGTGAAGGAGGTGAAGACCATATTAGCCAATAGCAGAAAACAAATAATCCTTGAAAAGCTTCATAAAGAAAAGCGGGCAACAGTTGAAGAACTTCAAGATTTGACAAATTCTTCGCTGTCAACCATTCGACGGGATTTAAACGAACTTGAGGATCAGAAGCTTCTCCGAAGAGTCCACGGCGGCGCAGAGTTACCGCAGGATTTACTGACCGAGTTATCCACCAGTGAAAAATCGTTCAGAAACGTTCAAGAAAAACGCAAAATTGCACAATCTGCGATACAATTAATCACCGAAGGAGACACCATTTACTTGGATGCCGGTACCACAACAGGAACCATGATACCGCTGCTCAATCAATCCAAGTTTCCGCTCACTGTTGTAACCAACTCAGTGACACATGCCTCAAAGCTGATTGCTGATCATCTGACTGTTCACATTTTGGGCGGTCTTGTCAAGAAAACGACAGACTCGGTTACTGGCGGGAACACTCTGACACAGCTATCGAATTATCGCTTCAACATTGCTTTTCTGGGCGCGAATGCCTTTGATCCGTCTGTTGGCGCCATGACCCCTGATAGTGAAGAAGCTGCTGTGAAAGCTTTAGCTGTACAACAGTAAGAGAAGAGTTTTGTCCTCATTGACAGCAGCAAGCTTTCGAAAACAAGCTTCTGCCTTTTCGCCCGTCCAAACGATGTGCAAGTACTGACCGAAAGTGAGGAATTAAACAAATGATATACACTGTAACACTAAATCCAGCACTGGATTACTTCATGACTTATGACGAGATTGAGTTGGGCAGCGTCAATCGAAGCGGCACGACTCGTATGAGCCCTGGCGGAAAAGGCATCATGGAAAGTCAGATGCTGAATATTATGGGAACGGAAAATACCGCACTTGGCTTTATCGGAGGGTTTTCAGGGAAGTTCATTCGCGATGACCTGCAGCGAAAAGGCATCAAGACCGCTTTCACTGTGACCTTAGCTGAAAGCAGAATCAATGTTAAAGTTAAGACGACGACTGCAGAAACTAGTCTTGACGCAGTTGGCCCAGAATTAACCGAAGACGATATTGAAAACTTTTTGACCAGTTTTGAACAACTGACCACTAATGACATCGTTGTTTTCGCTGGAACAGCTCCAATATCGCTCGGTGACGACTTCTACATCCATTTGATTCATATCGTAAAGCGACGGCAAGCCAATTTCGCCATTGACATTGACGGACAAAAACTACTTGAGACGCTCTGCCAGACGCCCATCGTCATCAAGCCCAACAAAGAGGAGCTAGAGGGAATTTTTTCGGTCAAGTTTGCAAAGAAAGAAGATATCTTCCCTTACGGAAAGAAAATGCTAGACATGGGGGCACAAAACGTCATCGTATCAATGGCTGGGGAAGGCGCGCTCCTCTTCACAGGCAAAAAATGCTACTTTGCCCCGCCAGTAAAAGGCATCATCAAAAATTCTGTCGGCGCCGGAGATGCAACTGTGGCAGGTTTTCTGGCCGAATGGAGCAAGACGAGAGACCCAGTAAAGTCCTTCAAGCAAGGTATTGCCTGCGGCAGCGCTAAAGTTTTTTCAGAAGACATGCCGTCCATAAATTTTGTAAAAAGATGCTATCAGCAAATTAATATCGAGGAACTCCTCATATAAAATCAGACTGAGTTCTGCGCGCCTGCATCACAGCGACGTGTTCACAATGGCACTGACGAACACCCCATTGCTTTATCTGTTCTTCATTGTGGTTGGAGCAATACATTGGTCAGCGGTCTGCTCTTTAGAGCTTTAAAAGAAACAATGCCTGAAATACCTGATCAATCATAGAAACATAAGAATAAAAATCCAGCCATTTTCGATTGACTGGATTTTTATTAAAACTGGAAAGTATAAGTTTTGTACGGATACTATACACTCCTGCGTCACTGTATATGTGGCCTATTCTTCTCTACTAGCCAACTGTTCCCCTGAACGATTACTCGAATTGGCATTCAAAGCAAACGCTAAAATGAAGAAAATACCAGCAAAGAGTGAACCAATATTCAGAATTCCCATGACGAGCAGGAAAATTCGCCAGCCTCTGCCGTGCGGGCCTTCCATCTTGGCAAATGCAATCCAGGTAAAGACATTCATGACGAGGCAAATCAAAAGGATAAGAATGACGAAGCCGATAATCCAAGGCAGAATGTCGCTCACAAAAATTTGCCAGTCCATGTCACTGTGATATTCCCCCAAATCATAATAATCGCCGTCAAAGTTGAAGCCTCTCGAGTTGCTATAGCCGTTTTTTGCGATTTCACCAAACACAAATGATCCAAAGGCAACAAAAATCAATGTGAGAACCGTGTTCACAGTCATCAGAATATTGCCGATCAGCGCCATAATTTTATTAAGACTCATTTTTTTCTCCCTCCTCTGAGCTAGAAGATGTTTCAATCCAGTTAAAAGACATTTCTTCGGCTGCGGATTCAGAATTCACAAGCTGATCCGGCAGCTGAAAAATTTCATCATTTTCTTTTTCGTCATAATCTGAAGTATCCGTTGAATCCAGCGCTGATGAGGCAGATGTGCTTTCTTCATCCAATGGCAGGTCTGCCTCGACTTCAGTCATAGTCAAGGGAGGCGTCACATTTTCAGACTCGGCAGGTAAGGTTTGGGGCAATGACGAGGACAAAGAAACCGTAACAGGACTTTCTTGAGTCACTGACAGATTCTTTTCAGAAGATTTGTTAGAATTAAGCGCGAAAACTAGGATAAACAGGACACCAGGTATGATTTCTCCCGCCGTGATAATTCCAAAGGCCGAGAGACATGACAAGATCCCCATCACAAGAAAATATATTTTCCAAGGCTTTTCATTTGCCTTATCCAGCTGGGTAAATGCGACCCAATTCATGACCAAAGCTACTAATACAATAAGAGTCAGCAACACGATGATAATCCCGAAAATAAACATATCAGGATCATAATAGCTTTCCGACAAAATTGATATTCCTGTGTAAAAGGCGATAGAAAAGTAAAACAGTGAGAATATTGTGGCAAGTATAGAACCAATGAGAGCTAAAATTTTATTTACAGACATATGGTACCCCCCTTCATAACGTTCGATACATAATTATACCATATACAGAATGAGGCGACAATAGTTAAGAACTTTTTAAATTTTTTACCAAAAAAATCTGAGCTCACTCACTTTGAGTTTCCTCAGATTTTTTGCTTTTATTTTTACTGAATTCAGCGCGCTTGAAGCTTCAAAGCGGGCGCGCTTCACATCTTGTTATTAACTGAGTTCAGCAGGCTTGAAGCTAGTAAGCAGACCGTTTCGGCTTCAGCCGATTACGGGTCGCTTTCACCTTTCAGGTGGAAATTAGATAAATTGAGAACCTGACCTTCGGTCAGAACCTCAATTTACTAAGCAGACTCTTAGTGCTTTAGCACTTAGAGGTCGCTTTCCCCCTCGGGGGTAAATTTCTACACAGGGCTAAAGCCCTAGCAATTTCTAGAAGCTAAAGCTTCTGAAATTGTCTGCGTCCTACGGACGCTGCTGTCCATTCTCGCTACGACGCTAAAGCGTCTAGTCGAATGGCTCGCTTCAGGGCGAGCCTGCTTCACATCTTGTTATTTCACTTCTTCAAAGTCACCGTCTACGTTCTTGTCATTGTCATCCGACTTCTTTTCAGCGTCTGCAGCGCCAGCTTCAGCTCCAGATGCAGCACCGTCAGCAGCTTGCTGTGCTTTGGCAGCATCTTCGTACATCTTAACTGCAAGACTCTGAGCCTTTTCATTCAAAGCCTCAAGTTTAGCCTTGATATCATCAATGTTGCCAGACTCTTGTGCCTTCTTGAGCTCATCAAGCGCAGCCTGAGCCGCATCACGCTCTGTGTCGTAGCCCTTGCCTTCAGTTTCCTTAATCGTCTTCTCAGTCGCAAAGATGACCTGTTCAGCTTCATTCTTGATATCAGCCTCTTCCTTGCGCTTAGCATCCGCCTCAGCGTTGACCTCAGCGTCTTTCTTCATCTTCTCGATTTCCTCGTCAGTCAAGCCGGAGTTAGACTTGATGACAATGGTCTGCTCCTTCTGAGTGCCGAGATCCTTGGCACGAACAGACACGATACCGTTTTTATCAATATCGAAAGAAACTTCAATCTGAGGAATTCCGCGAGGTGCTGCAGGGATGTCAGTCAATTGGAATCGACCGAGTGTCTTGTTATCAGCAGCCATTGGACGCTCGCCTTGGAGGACGTGGATGTCAACGGCAGGCTGATTGTCAGCAGCAGTGGAGAAAGTTTGACTCTTCGAAGTAGGAATCGTCGTATTACGGTCAATCAGCTTCGTGAAGACACCGCCCATAGTCTCGATACCCAGAGACAGAGGGGTCACATCAAGCAGGACAATGTCAGAACCAAAGTCACCTTGGATGACACCACCTTGAATGGCTGCACCCATGGCAACCACTTCATCAGGGTTGACAGATTTATTAGGCTCGTGACCAGTCTCTTTCTTAACCAGCTCTACAACTGCTGGAATACGAGTTGAGCCGCCAACCAAGAGGACTTCGTCAAGATCAGAAGCTTTCATGCCGGCATCTGTCAAAGCTTTCTGTACTGGAATACGTGTGCGCTCTACCAAATCTTTTGTCAATTCGTCAAATTTTGCACGGCTCAAAGTCAGATCCAGGTGGAGAGGGCCTGCAGAACCGGCTGTGATAAATGGCAAGTTGATGTTAGTAGTTGTCACACCAGACAAGTCTTTTTTAGCCTTCTCAGCTGCATCTTTCAGGCGTTGAAGCGCCATCTTGTCTTGAGACAGGTCAATGCCGTTTTCTTTCTTGAATTCTGCGACCATCCAGTCGATGATCTTCTGGTCGAAATCATCACCGCCGAGGTGGTTGTCACCGGCAGTTGCCTTTACTTCGAAGACGCCGTCGCCAAGCTCAAGAATTGAGACATCGAAGGTACCGCCGCCAAGGTCAAAGACCATGATTTTTTCGTCTTTGTCAAGCTTATCAAGGCCATAAGCAAGTGCTGCGGCAGTAGGCTCGTTGACAATACGCTCAACTTCGAGGCCTGCGATTTTACCTGCATCTTTTGTTGCCTGACGCTGTGCATCGTTGAAGTAGGCAGGTACAGTGATGACAGCCTTGTCAACTTTTTCGCCCAGGTATGCTTCTGCAGTCGCTTTGAGGTTTTGCAGAATCATCGCTGAGATTTCTTGTGGTGTGTAAGATTTACCTTCTACTTCAACTTTGTAGCCGGCTTCGCCCATGTGACGCTTGATTGAGCTGATGGTGTTAGGGTTCGTAATCGCCTGACGTTTTGCAACTTCACCGACCTGGATTTCACCGTTTTTGAAAGCCACAACAGACGGGGTTGTGCGGTTGCCTTCTGGGTTGGCGATAATTTTAGCGTCTGTTCCTTCGAGAACAGCAACGGCTGAGTTTGTTGTACCTAAGTCAATACCAATAATTTTAGACATATTTTTTATCTCCTTGTTTGCTTTGTTTGTTGTTTTTGAGAGTTTTTTCAGTAATGAGTGCTCGGGGGCCTATCTCCACAACCTCTAAGCGTCATTTAGTCTCGCTGCGCGAGCCGTCATGCCGCTAAGAGGTTTAACTGAGCTCAACAAGCCTGAAGCTAGGAGATTAGATAAATTGAGAACCTGCCCAAGGGCAGAACCTCAAGTTCCTAAATCTCTACGCTCCAAAGCGGGCTTGTTTCGCATCTTGTTGTAAGTCGAGGATGCCGCCTGCGCGGAACAGTCAGCGCTGAAGCGCCGCTGTTCTTATTACTGAAAAAACTCTCTGGAAGGGAGCGCATTGCGCCCAGTTGGCTACGCCAACATGGAGTCGCTTCGCGATGGTCGGGCTTTGCCCGACGCACTCCGCTTCGCGGTTGTTTATTACTTTACATAGTTTAACGACTTTTCGGTCAGGTTATTTTTTTGTGTCATTGTGCGACCACAACCATTGATGGTCGCAGAACACGTTCATGCAGCTGGTAGCCTTTTTGCAGAACTTGCTGAATGTGATTGGCTGGATGTTCGTCGTCTGCTTCTACTGTCTGAACGGCCAAATGGAAGTTGGGATCGAACTCGCCATCTGTCGGGATTTCTGTGATGCCTTCTTGTTTCAATCCTGCAATGAGGCTGGCCTGTACCATTTCTAGGCCTTTGCGAACATCATCGGTCAAGCTTTCAACAGCCAGAGCTCTCTCCAGATTGTCAAGCGCCGGCAGGATAGCTTTAGCCAGATCCTGCGAGCGGTATTTGAGCATGGTCTGATGCTCTTCTGTCGCACGACGCTGAATGTTCTGCATTTCCGCACGCGCACGCAGATACTTATCTTCCATGTCGTCACGTTCGGTCTGTACTTTTGCCAGAATATCCAAATCTTTCTCAACTGCTTCGTCCAGCTTAACTTCTTCCTCGGCAGCTGTTTCTTCTGTCATCAGCGCTTCTTCTTGTTTTTCTTCTTTTTCTGTTTTTTCTTCTGTCATTTTCTTCCTTCTTAGTTTTCCTACTAATGGGCGTGTATGCTTCTGGTTTTTTTCAGGCATGTTTGCCTCGCTTTCTGTCAATGAATCTCATAATGATTACCATCTAAGTATCTGTAATAATCTGTCAGTTTCATCGTCAAAACCTTGGCAGTCAAATCCATCAGGCTCATCACGCGGCGATAATCTAACTCAATCGGGCCGACCAGTGCCAAAGTTCCTAAACCGCGATAAGGAATGAGAAACTTCTGCGCAATCAGGCTCAAGCCGTTGAAGACGCTCGCATCATCAAACTCAACCGTTCTAAGCTCATCATTGTCGGTAACCTGACGAATTTCTTGAGCAATCAGCAGATCATTTGTAAAAATTTGAGAATGATCAAGCAGCTTTTCTTTGCCGGCAGATATCACATTTTCATCGAGGATCTTATCAAAGATGACTTCAAAAACTCTTAAGACATCTGAGGTGGTTGGGCTCACAAAGTAGGAACTGACAATCTGCGGAATCTCTGTGCGCAAACTGTAATGAATGTCAAGAATCCGTTTGCCTAATAAGCGCTCTGTTACAATGCGTTTGATGATCAGTAAATCGTTTTCGCTGAGCGAACGCGGCAGAACGAACTGATTTGTTCTCACTTCGCCAGTGGATAAGGTGAAGATTGCCAGCACCGAATGGGCATCAATCAGAACCAATTCAAAGTTAATTAACTCTTGCTGCTTCTGCGGCACATTCAGGACAAAACTGGTCAAACCTGATAAATGGGTCAAAGTTTTTGCGGCTGTTTCAAGCAAGTCAGAAAGTCTCACAAACTCTCCGTCGAAAGCCTTCATCACCTGAAAAAGCTCACTCTCGCTGGTTTTCTCCAACTGCAAATTGTTTTTTACATAATACTGATAACCGGCAATGCTTGGAATACGACCGCTTGACGTGTGCTCTTTTTGAATCAAGCCCATCTCTTCTAGTGCTTTCATGTCATTTCGGATGGTAGCTGAACTCGCCTTTACTGAATCAAGAAGGCTTTTTGAGCCGATTGGCGTGTGCTCATGCGCGTATAAAGATATAATCAGTTCCAAAATTTCTTTTTGACGTTCTGTAATCACGCGACACCTCCTTTCCATCAACTCTGAGCTCTTGTCAAAACAGATCTGAATTAAATGTTTTAGCACTCTTGACCGCCAAGTGCTAACTCAATAAACTTATTATAGCAAAGATAAATATTTTTGTCAAAAAATTAGCACTCCTTTTGATTGAGTGCTAATTATTTTCAGTTCGGCTTTTACACTATTTAACGAGAGAAAATGAAATTCTTTTTCCTCTCTAAGATTCTATATACTCTGTCCAAATTCGGCGGTAACCTTCTTCTACTTCCTGTGCAAAACGTTGACCTTCTGTAAAAAGTGTCGAGTTCACAAGATTATTTCGAAGTCCTTCATGAATGGCATTCAATTTCACAATGTCATTAGCCAGAGCTGCGGCCTTGGAAATGTAGGCTTCTTTTGATGAGGCATTGAGTTCTTCCTCAAGATGAAGCGCGCGATTCACTGCCGCAGACCCTCGCGACTGCATTCCCTCTCCAACCAGCGTAATTGTCGGCAGCCCCATATAGGCTTGCTCTATCGTGATTGTCAAGCCGCCGTAGGGCGTGGGATCAAGGCCTATATCAGCAAGAGAATAGGCAGAAAACATTGACGCAAATTTCTCATTGCTTAATATCAGCCGCTCCTTGCCAATCCCGCGTTTTTGAAATTCTCGAACAAACCAGTCTTTTTTGTCCGGCCCCAAATCTTTCGTCCGATAAATCAATAATTTCGCATGATCGACACGATGAAGAAGGGCTGCCCATAAATCTAAAGTAGAATAAGAAATTTTCGACATGTCATTAAAGCTGCCGAAGGTGAGATAGCCATTCTTCAAAAGCGGAAGGGCTTTAGCCGCTGGAATATTCTGCGCTGGGAAATTAAAGTCAAAACAATGCATGCCTGACTTAAGATAAAAAGGTTTTTCGGTGTATAATGCTGCCTTTTCTCTTGGAATGACAAATTCATCTGCCCAGATGTAATCCACCTCTTTCATTCCCAAAGTATTGACAAAACCTAAATATTGCATCTGAATGGGAGCAGGTGTAAAAAAGAGTGCGTTGACGCGGCATGCATGTGTGTGTCCGCCTAAATCTACAAGAATGTCAATTCGATCATTGTAGATGCGCCTTGCAATTTGCGCGCCCGTTCGATCTGAAACATCTGTGAATCGAATGCCTGTGGCCTTGATTCTTTCCGTCGTGGCGTCATTTTTTTTATTGCAGGAATAAAGGGTAAAATTAAAACTTTCTTGGTCATGATGTTCAAGAAGCGGCAGAATAAATTCCATCATGGCGTGCGCATAAAAATCTGAAGAAAGGTAGCCGATGTTTAATTTTTCGCCAGGTAGTTTTTCTCTCTTAATTTCTTCATATGGACGCTGACGGCCGACGACATAAGGCCGGATAAAGTTGACGGCTCGCTCAATTTCTTCCTTGATCTTTGCCTGATCATATTTATCAGATTTCAAGACAGAAAGACAGAGATTTCCCAGATTCGCTTCATTTGCCTTTAGGCTCAACGAGGCTTTGTAATATGGAATCGCTTTCTCAATATCGTATGCATAATAAAGAGAGGCCAGTCGTGAAAAAACTGCTGCATTTTTGTCCGTATAGTCCAGCACGTGCTCATAGAACTTCCTTGCCTGCGTCCAATCTTCCAGAGCATAGTAACAATCCGCCAACTTTCGATTAAGTTCCCCTAAATCGTTGCGGTAATCTTGGTTGAGGTAAGAAAAAAGTTCGTTATACAAGGTAATGGCATCAAGATATTCCTTGGCACTAAAACTATCGTCTGCCAATTTTAATTTCTTTTGATAAATTGAATCTTTGCACTCTCTGTCCATATCAATCTCCATCCTCAGGCATAAAAGTCATGATCAGTTTCCTAAACACTAAGTTAAAACATTTTCAACTGATTCCCTAGCCACTTTTATTATAACACCATTATGAGAAAATCGAATACTTTTATCGGTTTTGCCAACCGAAGACACAAGAAACTCATCTGATTCCATCAGATGAGTTCTGTAAAAATTATTTAGGGGTTACTTTTTGAATTTGTTTTTTATCTACGACGACGTTTTGTTGCAATCGCTGTTGTAAAGGCACTCATCAGGAGAACGCCGCCGACTACAGCCATTTCTGCCGTGTTTGAAGCTTCACCAGTACTTGGAAGGGTCTTTCCAGTGCTGCTGCCTGAACCTGAGCCAGTACTCAATCCTGTAACATTATTGCCAGTCTTGTCAGTATCTTTACCTGTGTCAGTCTTGTCAACCTCAGCGTCACCATCAGATGATCCTGCAGGGCCTGTTGGGCCAGTCGGGCCTGTTGCTCCTGTTGCACCATTTGAGCCGATGCCTGTATCAACTGTACCGAGATACCAATGACCGTTAGAGCCGATGCTTGGCGTCTGTCCATCTTTACCGTCTTCTCCGTCAGCACCTGTCGCACCCTTGATGTTACCGATCAATTTCCAGTCTGAGCCGTCCCATTGATAGATGTTTCCTGTCTCAGTGTCGAGATAGAGGTCACCAGCATCTTCACCGTCTTTTCCTGGAGCGCCAGGTCCAGCATCTGCAAATCCAGGTTTACCATTTTCGCCAGTCGCGCCTGTGTTACCTTTGTCACCAGTCGTTCCTTTGATGTTGCCGAGTTTGACATACTTCGTGCCGTCCCATTGGTAGAGATCGCCTGTATCTACATCAAGATAGAGTTGACCTGCATCTTCGCCGTCCATACCATCAGCACCTGGGGCACCGTGACCTGCTTGCATGCTTTCGCCTGCTGCACCAGTTGCACCCTTGATGTTGCCGAGTTTAACATACTTCGTGCCATCCCATTGGTAGAGATCGCCTGTATCTACGTCGAGATAGAGTTGGCCTGCATCTTCGCCGTCCATACCATCAGTACCTGGGACACCATGGCCTGCCTCCATGCTTTCGCCATCTTCACCGTCTTCACCGTCTTCACCTGGGGTTCCCTTGATGTTGCCAAGCTTAACATACTTCGTGCCATCCCATTGGTAGAGATCGCCTGTATCTACATCAAGATAGAGTTGACCTGCATCTTCGCCGTCCATACCGTCAGCTCCTG
>JAITVN010000087.1 GCA_031285775.1 Streptococcaceae bacterium
AAGGGACCCTGAAAGAAATTGAGCGTGCGATAAACGAGTCTGACCTTGGGATTACGCCTGCCAACGACGGCCAAACCATTCGCCTGGTGATTCCTATGCTGACTGAGGAACGCCGTAAAGAGCTGGTCAAGTATATGGGAAAATTCATCGAGGAAGCTAAGGTGGCGATTCGCAACAGCCGTCGTGATGCCATTGACGCTGCTAAAAAACAGCAGAAAAATGGCGAAATTTCCGAGGATGAGCTCAAAGGCTTTGAAAAAGATATCCAGAAAGTCACAGATGAGGCGGTTAAGAATGTGGACGCTGTGGCCAAAGATAAAGAAAAAGAGCTGCTGGAAGTGTAATATGTTCACAGTTGAATGTAAAAAAATTCCCGATGTTATCGAGAATTTTGCAGCTGCAGATGATGAGGTTCGTGAGAATTTAGCAAAACTTGTGGCCAACGAGGCAAAATATCTGAACACGCACTTTGACACGGCCATGACGCTTTACACGCTGGATGAAAAGCCAGAAATTTATCCATGGCTCTCCAATATTTTTGCTGAGCGCGGATTGAATTTTGACGACCAGCGGCCGATTTTCGTGGGCGCCTATGATGTCAAAGATGTTGTAGATTCGAAGAAATTCGGCTACAAAGACTACGGTGAAGCTCATTTTGCCTGGGTAATTTTTGCCAGCGGCTTGAATGTCAATGTGGCCTATAATCAGACAGAAAAGAAACGGCGAGCAGTGGGGTTCAAGCTGTCAGAAGGCATGACTGAACCGAAGATATTTGCTGAGAAGGGCTTTAAATTTGCCTCAATGAAGAGTAAAATCGGAGGTAGCATTCGCGGGACTTATTTTGTGATCAAGGGTGACTATTTGTAATTTTCCTGAATCGTTTAAAATACTGTTAAGACTCCAATCCTTACGAGGGTTGGTTTTTTTGATGCAGCGACGATTAATAATTTCGAAGGCTCTCAGTTCGTTGCTGGAATCCTCACAAGTGCTATTTCTAAGCAAATAATGTAAAATAAAGAAAGATTATAAAAACTTGCCAGCTGTTCAACATTATGAAATAGGAGAATGGCTTCATAAATCTTTGATCGCATTCAAAGGATTGTCAGTCAATTTTATGACAACTTTTCAATGTGCGACCATAACAGATTAAAGGTGATCAAGGACTTCCAATAATTCACACGGAAATTACAGCATTATGAAAAAAGAAAAATTTGATTTGACTCAGTTTACAGCTGGGCTTGTGAATGAAATGCAGTCTGCATTGACACAAACTCTTGTTTTCGAATACAGCAAGGAATTTTTTATTCTGGCTGATAGAAAAGCGATGAATGGCATTCTGGTTCTACTTCTGGAAAATGCTGGAAGAAACTCGCCTAAAGATTCGACAATTTGGCTGGACATTAAGCAGGAAGGGGACTGTGTGGATTTGACGGTGACTGACGAAGGAGCAGATATTCCTGATGCAGAAAAAGAGAAAATCTTTGACAGCCTTATTCCTGAAGACGTTTCGCAGGCTAATGAAAAACCTGTGAAGGGCTTTGGGCTTGGCATTGCCAAACGCGAGGCGGAGAAGAATGGCGCCTGGCTCTTTATCTCTGATCACCTGCCGCACGGTGCTGTTTTTCATCTGGTATTTTTGCTTGAGCGATAAAAATACAAGCCAACAAACTTCACACAAGTTGTGCTCTTTTTAGGTCTTTGCAGTGAGAAAGGCATACAAAGCAGGCTGTCAAATTCATTAGTGAACATTTGAAAAACACTCTCTGAATTTCTGGTATAATCGTGACATGAACAATTATCTTGCCAAGCCGATTTCGGCGCTGATTTCAGATTCAAACGAGGATTTTTATTTTGCTCAGGCACATGGCTTGACCGTGGCTTTGGCAAAAGCTGAAGGTCATCATTTTATCGGTGATGTTGTTTCTGGTTTAGTTTATTTGGACAAGTCGAACAAAATACGTTTGACCACTCTTCCTCAGGAAGTGACGCTCGAGACCTACGGTTGGGGGAGAGTCGTTGAAGTGCGTCGCGATCTTGGCGTATTTGTCGCGACAGGTCTTCCAGACAAGGATGTCGTCGTCTCATTGGATGATTTGCCCTTGGACAAGAGCCAGTGGCCAAAAAAGGATGATCAGCTTTATGTCAAACTGCAGACTGATAATAAGAATCGTCTCTGGGCACATTTGGCCTGGGCCGAAGACTTTCAGAATTTGTCTGGACGTGCCTATGACAACATGCTAAACGAAAGCCTACGCGCGATCGTCTATCGAATCAAAGAATCTGGAACATTTGTGTATTTGCCTGACAATAACATGCTAGGGTTCATTCACCCGACTGAAACATTAGGGCAAATCCGAATTGGCCAGGAAATGCAGGTGCGCGTTATCGGCTTTAATGCCAGAAATAAAACGCTGAATCTTTCGATGAAACCGCGTGTTTTTGAGATGTTAGACGCTGACGGTCAGATGATTCTGGCTTATTTGGAGAATGTCGGAGGCCACATGTTTTATAATGACAAATCTTCGCCAGAAGATATTCGATCAACTTTCGGGCTTTCCAAAGGTCAGTTTAAGAAGGCGCTGGGCGGCCTGATGAAGGCAGGAAAAGTCAAGCAGGATTCAGACGGCACGCAGCTGATCAATCACCAAAATTCAGAAATTTGAGTTCTGCGTTTTTTTTAGCTGCAAATTATTGCTGGGTAAAGTGTAAACTTATGTTATAATCTCAACTATACTTACTTAAAGGAAACAAAAAATGGCAACTGAAAAAGCAATATTTGCAGGCGGCTGCTTTTGGTGTATGGTTGAGCCTTTCGAAGCGCGTGAAGGGATATTGAGCGTGACCAGCGGATATACTGGCGGCGACTTTGATTTCCCGTCTTACGAGGAGGTCAAAGCGCATATTACTGGGCATACAGAAGCAGTTGAGATTCTTTTTGATAACAGCAAAATCTCATACAGTGATTTGGTCGAAATCTATTGGCAGACGACAGATCCGACAGATGCTTTTGGTCAATTTGAAGACCGCGGCGACAACTACCGACCCGTCATTTTTTATACAAGCCAAAGTCAACAAGAAATTGCCCAAAAATCCAGAGAGAAATTACAAAATTCTGGAAAGTTCGGTTCGGCAAAAATTGTGACAACGATTGAGGCAGAAAAGACGTTCTGGCCAGCAGAGCTTTATCATCAGGACTTCTACAAAAAATACCCTCAGGATTATGCGGCTGAAATTGCAGGACGACGGCAGTTCATCCTTGAGCATTGGGAGCAAGCAAGTCATTGAGACAGAGTTTCAGAAACATAATCATCCTAGAAAGTAAAAAAATGACATTTTATCAATACTTAATGAAATTTCGTAATCCGACAGAGACAGATGATGCAGCCAGACTTGCAAATCTTGTTTTCAAAGACAGTACTTTTCCGCGTCAATCCTCGGATTTTGATGAGATTTCCAGCTACTTGGAGACCCATGCGCCCTTCAGATTTCCACTCCAGTTATTTGATAATATCTGGCAGGACTATAAAAATATCTAAGCTTTCATGGATGACAGAATCATGATAAAAATGTACCAAGCAAAATAGCTGCTTTAGAAAGCGAGAAACGATCTCAGCACTTAAAGAAATCTTTTTTCGCTGAGCTCGAAGACAAATGACAATGATAGATCTTAAGCCTACAATAGAGCTGACAAAACAACTCATTAATATTCCTTCAACATCCGGTCATGAAACAGAAATCTTACTTTTTTTAAGGAATTGGCTGCGCAGCAAGGGTTTCAATTCTATCCACCGAGAGCCCCATTTTGTTGCCGCGAAAATCAAAGGGCGATCCTCTGAGCGGGCCTTTATTTTGTCTGGGCATATTGATACAGTTGTGCCTGGAGATAAATTCACATGGAAAAGCTCGCCCTATCAGGCGATTGAAGCAAAGGGCCGTATCATTGGACTTGGTGCCAGTGACATGCTGGCAGGTATTGCCTCAAATCTGACAGTTGCCAGCAGCTTTTTAGACACTCAGCTAGATTATGACCTTTGGGTTGCAGCAACCGCAAACGAAGAGCTGGACGGCCAAGGCTCTGCTGACTTTGTCCGTTGGTTTAAGATGAATCAGGCCTACAAAAGTACTTCCTGTCTCATTTCTGAACCCTCAAATTTAGATCAGATTGAAATCGGCCAGCGCGGCAATCGTTTCATCAATCTTAGTTTCTATGGAGAATCAGGTCATGGCTCCTTACAGGAAAATTACCACAAAAGTGCCTTGGCTAAGTTAGAAAAGTTTTTAAACGACATTCAAAGGATAGTTGAACATCTAAAAAAATACGAAAGTTCTGTGCTCGGTTTTCCCACACTGGTGCCCACCTCGGTCAACGCAGGAAACCCTAAGGCGCCGAATAAAACCGCAAGTCGTGCAGATCTGACAATTGATTTGCGAACCACCCCTGATTTAGATGCTGAATTTGAGACATTTATCCAAAAAATGTCTGATAACTATGACTTTACTTGGAAATATGCGGCCAGCCCAGTTCCGTCTTGCCAGGTCAGTCCAGAGTTGAACTTCATTCAGAAATTCTCAGAAATATCTCAGGTCAATGTTCTGACAAGCAGTGCCAGCTCTAATGATTCAGGCTTTTTCGTATCAGCCGGCATTCCAACGATGGTGTTTGGCCCTGGAAGCATTGAACAGGCTCATCAAGCCAATGAGTTTGTTGAGATTGATAAGGTAAAAAAATTCACTCAAATCCTTGAGAATTACCTGCCGATCTATTGAGCAAAGTTGGCAGCTGTTTACGCTGAATAGAGCTCTGTACACATTTCTTTGCTTCAGCAAAAGCTGAGAAAGTCCAGTTTACAAGAATCAGCATGACAACCAAAGGGGTTGTGAATTTTGAGCAGTTCAGGCTTCTTTTGGCCAAAAAAATGATAGACTGAAAAGAAAAGGTGGTAAAATAGTGAAAATAACTCGTCATGGAGAAAAAGTCGCAGAGATTAACCCGATTAAAACAGGTGAAGCAGCTCCTGATTTTAGCCTGACTGATTTATCCGGCAATACAATCACACTCTCAAAGCTGTCAAAACCAGTTCTTATCAGCACATTTCCCGATATCAATACACGCGTCTGCAGCCTACAAACCCAGCGTTTTAATGTTGAGGCCTCAAAACATGAGGGTATTGATTTCTTAAGTATTTCCAACAATACGAAAGAAGAGCAAAAAAACTGGTGTGCAGCAGAAGGCGTTGATATGACCATCTTGTCGGATGACGGTCAGTTTTCAAAAGCTTATGGTATCTTTTTGGAGTCGACCCAACGTCTGGCGCGCACTATTTTTGTCTTAAAGGATGGTAAAGTCCTCTACAGCGAGATAGTCACTGAATTAACCGATGAGCCAGATTATAGCAAGGCTCTTGAGGCGGCAGAAAAAGCTGAATAAGGTTTTTATTTGAAGACAGCCGGTAAATTTGACAGAAACTGGCTTTTTTGATACACTAAAAAGTACGCAAATTTGCGGACAAATAAGTTGAGTGGCAGGCCATGGGCAAGTTGAAAGACTTGAACGAATAAGACCGCTATGACCACATCACGGAAAACTTGCGCAGTGAAAGGTTTCCTTCTGCTTGACAGAAGATGCCCCAGCTGCAAAATTAAAGAAAGGGAATCGTTAAAGGCTCAGGCTTGATGCGATTCAAAAGGAAAAAATCGTGGCTAAACAAGTTGAAAAACTCGTAAAACTTCAGATTCCTGCCGGCAAGGCAACACCAGCTCCACCAGTTGGACCAGCCCTTGGACAAGCAGGCATCAACATCATGGAATTCACCAAAGCTTTCAATGCACATACTGCAGACCAAGGCGGCATGTTGATTCCAGTCGTTATTTCTGTTTACGATGACAAGTCTTGGACATTCATCACAAAACAGCCGCCTGCATCCGCACTCTTGAAGCAAATTGCTAAAGTCCAAAAAGGTTCAGGCACACCAAACAAGCAAAAAGTTGCCACCATCACTAAGGCTCAGCTTCAGGAAGTTGCTGAAAAGAAGATGTCTGATTTGAACGCAGCATCCATCGAAGCAGCGATGAACATCATTGAAGGTACGGCTAAATCAATGGGGATTGTCGTTTCTGATTAAAAACAGGTTGTTCTGAAGCCCCGTTCTGCTTTTGAAGGCTAATACAGCTATACAGCTTTGACGTTTATGTACTCGGCGTTTACGCCGAGCGCTTAACAGCACAGTGTGCTGTTAAGGTTGCGGATAAAGCAAGCGAAGCTTGCGTCAAAGCGGATTAGACGAAAAAGCAGGGCTTCGGAACACGACTAATCACTAATTATGGAAGATTGACTGAAGGTCAATCGCTATTACCACAAGGAGAAAAATAATGGCTAAAAAAAGCAAACAAATGCGCGCAGCGCTTGAAAATATCGATGTAACTAAGACTTACCCAGTCGAAGAAGCAGTGAAACTTGCAAAAGAAGCAAGCTTCGTCAAGTTTGATGCAACTGTTGAGGTGGCTTACAACCTGAACATTGACGTGAAACAGTCTGATCAGCAGATCCGCGGTGCCATGGTATTGCCGAACGGCACTGGTAAAACGAATCGCGTTCTCGTTTTTGCACAAGGTGCGAAAGCTCAGGAAGCAGAAGCTGCAGGCGCTGATTTCGTCGGCTCAGACGAGCTCGTAGCGAAGATCAACGGCGGCTGGCTTGACTTTGACGTTGTCATTGCAACGCCTGATATGATGGCAGTTGTCGGACGTCTCGGACGTGTGCTCGGCCCTCGTAACTTGATGCCTAACCCTAAGACAGGGACTGTTACTATGGACGTGACAAAAGCTGTTGAAGAGTCTAAAGGCGGCAAGATCACTTACCGTGCGGACAAGGCTGGTATCGTCGCTGTTCCTATCGGTAAGGTTTCATTTGACGAGGACAAGCTGGTTGAAAACTTCAAGGCTTTCAACAATGTCATGGTAGCTGCAAAGCCTGCGGCTGCTAAGGGAACTTACATGACTTCAGTGACTGTGACAACAACAATGGGACCTGGTGTTAAGGTTGACCCTGCTTCATTTTAATTAAATGATATATACAAATATAGAATTCGGATGGCTTTGAGTCATTCGGATTTTTTTGAATTACTCTGAATTTTTATCCTGAGTTTCAAATTAGTTTGGAAGTCTTTAAAGACGGAACAATAATCCGAACGTTTAAAAAAAAAGAATGTTAAAAGTTCGTCATGCGCTTCTGTTTTTTGGCGAAATCATTTAAACTGGGAATATGAAAATACTGGTTGTTGGCTCGGGCGGACGCGAGCATGCGATTGCAAAGAAGTTCAGTGAGAGCCCGTTGGTGGAGCGGGTTTTCGTTGCTCCAGGAAATGCTGGGATGAAGCGGGATAAGTTGGAAGTTGTCAATATTTCTGAGTTGAATATTTCCGAGCTGATAAAGTTTGCAAAAGACAATGAGATTGCCTTCACCTTTGTGGGACCTGAAACTGCCTTGATGAATGGAATTGTTGATGCTTTTGAGGTGGAAAATCTGAAAATCTTCGGCCCGCGCCAAAAGGCTGCGATGATTGAGGGCTCTAAGGATTTTGCCAAAAAAATAATGACGAAATATGGCGTGCCGACGGCGGATTATGCGACTTTTGAGAATTTGGACGCTGCACTTGCATATGTGCAGGAAAAGGGTGCACCCATCGTGATTAAGGCGGATGATTTGGCGGCCGGCAAGGGTGTGACAGTTGCCTTGGACGAGGAAACTGCTGTAGATGCGCTGCGAGCTGTGTTCGAGACGGCAGAAGCTAAGGTCGTCATCGAAGAGTGCCTAGTTGGGGAAGAATTCTCGCTTTTTTGCCTTGTCCATGAGGGACGGGTCTATCCCATGCCGATTGCGCAGGACCACAAAAGAGCTTTTGATGGCGATTTGGGGCCGAATACTGGGGGAATGGGTGCTTACGCACCTGTGCCGCAGATTCCTGAGTCAGTGGTCATTGAGGCGCTGGAAAAGGTGGTTAAGCCTGTTGTGGCAGGACTCCAGCGGGAGAATTGCTCGTTTACAGGTGTGCTCTATGCAGGTTTGATGCTGACCAAAGAGGGGGTTAAGACAATTGAGTTTAACGCCCGTTTTGGCGACCCGGAGACGCAGGTGGTGCTGGAGCGTATGACGAGCGACTTTGCACTGGCGATTGATGATATTCTGGCTGAACGTGAGCCTGTGATTACTTGGTGCGAGGACGGCGGCGTGACTTTGGGTGTGGTGGTCGCGAGCGACGGCTATCCAGCTGGCTCTACAAAAGGTCTGCCGTTGCCTGAGACTGGAATGACGACATATTATGCTGGAGTTGCTGAAAAAGATGGACAGCTCGTCTCAAATGGCGGGCGAGTTTACATGGTGACTGAATCTGGGGGAAATGTTTCTGCTGCTCAGCAGACGTTATATGAAAAACTGGATAAATTGGACAATACAGGCATGTTTTATCGGCATGACATCGGAGGAAAGCGTGTATAATGGAAAAAATTCTGGTCAGTGCCTGTTTGGCTGGTTTTCCCTGTCGCTATGACGGAAGTGCTAAAGCCGACATAGAGGTCGTCGATCTTGTCAGAGATGGTAGGGCTATTCCGATATGCCCGGAGCAGCTGGCTGGTCTGCCTACTCCCAGGGCTGCTGCGGAAATAATTGGAGAGAAAGTCTTTACAAATACTGGAGAAGATATCACGGAAAGCTTTAGGCGCGGCGCTGAAGAAACTTTGAAATTAGCAAGGCAGTTTGGCTGCAGGCGCGCAATGCTCAAATCAAAAAGCCCCTCCTGTGGCTTTGGAAAAGTTTATGACGGCAGCTTTTCGGGAAAATTAATTGACGGCAGCGGATTGACAGCCAAGCTGCTCTCTGAAAGCGGAATAGAGATCGAGACAATATGAGAAGGAGGAATAATGACGGAAGTAGCGATTATCATGGGTTCCAGTTCTGACTGGACAACGATGAAACTTTGTGCAGAAATCCTGGACGAATTTGGTGTGAATTTCGACAAACAGGTCGTTTCTGCTCATCGAACGCCAGAGCGAATGATGGAATTTGCCAAATCGGCGCAAGACCAAGGCTTTAAACTGATTATTGCCGGGGCTGGCGGCGCCGCGCATTTACCTGGAATGGTGGCCGCGATGACGACTCTGCCTGTGATTGGCGTGCCGATTAAGTCAAGGGCTCTGTCCGGGATAGACAGTTTGTACTCAATTGTCCAGATGCCTGCAGGTGTGCCTGTCGCAACCATGGCAATCGGCGAGGCGGGTGCAAAAAATGCAGCGCTTTATGCGATTCAAATGCTGGCAGTCAGCGATGCGGCCTTGCGCGAAAAATTAATCAAATACCGTGAAGCAGCAGCAGAGAAGGCCCTGATTTCAACGGCCGACCTCATCTAAATCTGAAAATGGACAATATGAAGAAAACAATTGGAATCATAGGCGGCGGTCAGCTGGGGCAGATGATGGCAATTTCTGCACAATACATGGGACATCGTGTTTTGACGCTGGATCCGAACCCTTATTGTTCGGCAGTAAAATGCTCTGACGAAACGATAGTCGCTGAATATGACGACGTTGAAGCGCTGCGGCAACTTGCCCAGAAGTGTGATTTGCTGACTTATGAGTTTGAGAACGTCTCCGCAGCAGCTTTGCACGAAATAGCAGATATTGTAGAAATCCCTCAGAGCATTGAATTACTCGAAATCACTCAAAATCGACAGCGTGAGAAAGAGTTCCTTGAGAGTTGCGGCGTGTCAATCGCGCCATATAAGATAATTCGAACTGAGTCTGATTTACCAGAAGTATTTACGAAAAAGCAAGTTTTGAAAACCTGCACGGGCGGTTATGATGGGCATGGACAAGTTGTCTTGAAATCTTCCGAAGATATTCCACAAGCACGAGAACTTGCGCGTAAAACCGAGTGTGTTTTAGAAGATTTTGTCAACTTTGATAAGGAAATTTCAGTGATTGTCAGCGGAAACGGCCGTGAATTTGTCACTTTTCCTGTTTGTGAAAATGAGCACATTAACAACATTCTGCACAGAACCATTGCGCCGGCGCGGGTTTCAGAAGATATCCGGCAAAAAGCAGAATACCTGGCGTGTGTCATTGCCGAGAAGCTGCAGTTATTTGGGACACTTTGTGTAGAAATGTTTCTGACAGCTGAAGGAGAAATATATGTTAATGAGTTGGCGCCGCGTCCGCATAACTCGGGGCATTACACGATTGAAGCCTGTGATTTTTCACAGTTTGATCTGCACGTGAAAGGGATTCTCGGAGAAAAGCTTTCTCAGCCTCAGTTGTTGAAAAATGCGATGATGCTGAATCTGCTTGGTCAGCATGTCAAGAAGTCAGAGGCGCTTTCCGAAAGACACCCAGAATGGCATCTTCACGACTACGGAAAGCTGGAAGCGAAGTATAACCGCAAAATGGGCCACGTGACGATTTTGACGGATGATTTTGAACAAAGCCTAAAAGATGTCCAGGAAACTGGCGTCTGGGATAATTAATTAACTGAGTTCGGCGCGCCTGAAGCTAGGAAATTAGATAAAATATAGAACCCGTGCTTCGCACGGAACCTAAATTTTCCTAAGCAGACTCTTAGTGCTTTAGCACTTAGAGGTCGCTTTCCCCCTCGGGGTAAATTTCTACGCTTCAATACGGGCGTGCCTCACATCTTAAACAAGGAGATTATTTTGGAAAAAGGACCACTGCTCTACGAGGGCAAGGCGAAGAAGCTTTTCACAACTGACACAAACAATGTGCTCTGGGTGGAGTACTGCGATCAGGCGACCGCACTCAACGGCGCACGTAAGGAACAGATTGCCGGCAAGGGCGAGCTGAATAATCAGATTACCTCGCTGATTTTCGAGAAACTCAATAGGGCTGGCGTCACGACGCATTTCATCAAGCAGCTTTCAAAAACCGAACAATTGAATGAGCGGGTGGAGATTATTCCGATGGAAGTGGTGCTGAGAAATGTGGTGGCTGGCTCTTTCGCTAAGCGCTTCGGACTGGAAGAGGGAGCTGTTCTTTCTGAGCCGATTGTCGAGTTTTACTACAAGAATGATGCGTTGGACGACCCTTTTATCAACGATGAGCATGTCAAGTTCTTGAATATTGCCACGGACGAGGAAATTGCCTTCCTGAAAGCTGAAACCCGAACAATCAATGCGCTGCTCAAGAAAATCTGGTCTGAAATTGGCCTGACGCTGGTTGATTTCAAGCTTGAGTTTGGCCGCAGAGCAGACGGGACAATTATTCTGGCAGATGAGATTTCGCCAGACACTTCTCGATTGTGGGACGCAGAAGGACGTCATATGGACAAAGACGTTTTCCGCCGCAACATCGGCGATTTGATTGAAGTATATACAAATGTATTAACAAAACTAGAAAATGGAGTTAAGTAAGATGACGAAAATTCGTGTGTATGTTGCCTACAAGGAGTCGATCCTCGACCCGCAAGCTCAAGCCGTGAAACGCGCCGTTTACAAGATGGGCTACACTGCCGTGAGCGACCTGCGTGTCGGAAAGTTTTTCGATTTCGAAATTGATGATGAAGCGGCAGCTGCTGAGAAAAGAATCGCTGAAATCGCCGACGAACTGCTGGCGAACCCCAACATGGAGACTTATAAAGTCGAAGTTCTTGAAAACTAGGAGGTCGAGATGAAATTTGCTGTTATCCAATTTCCTGGTTCAAACTGCGATTACGACCTTCTCTGGGCGATTCGCGACATTATGGGCGCCGAAGCTGAATACGTCTGGCACGACGAGAAGTCCCTAGCCGGCTTTGACGGCGTGCTGATTCCCGGTGGCTTCTCCTACGGCGACTACCTGCGCTGCGGCGCCATTGCCTCCTTCGCCAACATCATGCCCGAAATCAAGCGTCTGGCGGCGGAAGGAAAACCAGTTTTCGGAACCTGTAATGGTTTCCAAATCCTCGTGGAATCCGGACTTCTGCCAGGTGCCTTGATACGCAATGAGTCCCTTAAATTTGTCTCAAAGTGGCAACCTTTAAAAGTCCTGAACAACGGGTCGAACTTCTCAACAGAATATGCACAACATGAGAACATTTGTCTACCAGTCGCACACGGCGAAGGCCAGTACATTGCGGACGAAGCCACTCTGGCAGAACTGAAAGCCAACAATCAGATCGTATTCACCTATGAAGGTGAGAATCCTAATGGCTCAGTGGATGCGATTGCCGGAATCACCAATAAAGCCGGCAATGTCCTTGGCATGATGCCCCACCCAGAGCGTGCCATGGAAGCTCTGCTCGGCGGCACAGACGGGAAAAAACTATTCGCATCAATTTTGAAAAACTTTGTTGATTAGGAGAAAAAATGACAGTTGAACTTTCACCGCAGGAAATCCTTGACACTAAGATTTACCGTGAATGGGGCTTAACCGATGAAGAATACAATAAAATCAAAGATGAAATTTTAGACGGACGTCTGCCGAATTTTACGGAAACTGGCATGTTCGCCGTGATGTGGTCAGAGCATTGCTGCTACAAGAATTCAAAGCCTGTTCTGCGCAAGTTTCCGACCAAGGAACCGCAAGTTCTGATGGGACCGGGTGAGGGCGCAGGTGTTGTTGATATTGGCGATAATCTTGCGGTTGTCTTCAAGGCGGAGTCGCACAACCATCCTTCTTACGTTGAACCTTACGAGGGTGCAGCCACAGGCTCAGGGGGCATCATCCGCGACATTTTCTCAATGGGTGCACGCCCGATTGCGATTTTGGACAGCCTGCGTTTTGGCCCGATTGACAATGAAAAAACACGTCACATCGTAGATCAGGTCACAGCAGGTATTGCAGGCTATGGCAACTGTATCGGCATTCCCACGGTGGGCGGAGAAATCGCATTCGACGATTCTTATGCTGGAAATCCGCTAGTAAACGTCATGTGCGTCGGCTTGATTGAGCACAAAGACATCCAAAAAGGTCAGGCTAAGGGCATCGGCAACAGTATTTTCTATGTTGGAGCTAAAACTGGCCGAGACGGCATTCATGGGGCTTCCTTTGCTTCAAAGGAATTCGGCTCCGGCTCTGAAACGCAGCGCTCAGCCGTTCAAGTCGGCGACCCGTTTATGGAGAAACTTCTGCTTGAAGCTTGCCTAGAGGTCATTCACAACCACAGCGACATTCTGGTCGGCATTCAGGACATGGGCGCAGCCGGGCTCGTTTCGTCGACCTCTGAGATGGCGTCCAAAGCTGGCTCTGGTCTCCGATTGAACCTCGACAATGTGCCTCAGCGTGAAACAGGCATGATTCCATATGAGATGATGCTTTCCGAGTCGCAGGAGCGCATGGTGCTTTGCGTCAAGCAGGGACATGAGCAGGAAATCGTCGATCTGTTCAAAAAATATGACCTCGATGCTGTGAACATCGGCGAAGTGACTGACGACGGCTTCTACACGCTTTATCACAAAGGGCAGATGGTGGCACAAGTCCCGGTTGATTCACTTGCCGAGGATGCACCAGTTTATTACCGTGAAAGTGCTGAACCTGCCCGTATTGCCGAATTTGCGAAAAGTGAACAATATATTCCAGTTGTCCAAAATCCTACAGAAACCTTGAAGCAGCTGCTGGCACAGCCGACAATTGCCAGCAAACGCAGTGTCTACGAGACTTACGACTCGCGCGTGATGACAAATACTGTCATTGCACCAGGTTCAGACGCAGCAGTCATGCGTGTGCGCGGTACCAACAAAGCCTTGGCCTTGACCACCGACTGCAACGCGCGCTATCTTTATCTGAATCCAGAAATCGGCGGACAGATTGCAGTGGCAGAAGCAGCTCGAAATATTGTGGCATCAGGCGGACAGCCCCTCGCCATCACAGACTGCCTCAACTTCGGCAATCCAGAAAAGCCAGAGCAGTTCTATGAGCTGAGCAAAGCCGCGGACGGCGTATCGGAGAGCTGCCGAGTGCTGGGGACGCCCGTTATTTCGGGCAACGTCTCACTCTACAACGAAACAAATGGTCAGGCGATTCTGCCGACACCGATGATTGGCATGGTGGGACTCATTGACAAGCTCGAAAACATCACGACGCAGGACTTCAAAGCTGCGGGAGACTTGATTTATTTGGTGGGACAAACTGGCGACGACTTTTCTGGGTCCGAGGTTCAAAAAATGCTCGTGGGCGCGATTTCGGGCAAGCTGACATTTGATTTGGCCGCCGAAAAGAAAAATCAGGACTTCGTCCTGACCGCGATAAAGGCTGCGCTGGTAGAATCGGCGCACGACCTGGCTGAAGGCGGCTTGGCAGTTTCATTGAGCGAATCGGCTTTCGCTGGCGGATTCGGCGTTGACGTGCTATTTGACGGCACAGCAGCCCAGCTTTTCTCAGAAACGCAAGGACGATTTGTCCTGTCTGTGAAGCCTGAAAATCAGGCGAAGTTTGAAGTTCTTTCCGCAGGCATCGCCGTGAAAATTGGACAAGTGACTGCTGATAACACGCTGCACATCGTAACCGAAGACAACAGCATCGAACTGGCTACAAGTATTGCCGATGAAATTTATGAAGGAGCGCTTCCATGCTTGATGCAATGAGGACGACTGAAACAGAAGCCCAGGCTTGGGCAAGATTTGATGACGGCTCGAAGAGCCTTAATGAAGAGTGCGGCTTGTTCGGTGTCTGGGGGCATCCTGAGGCCTCACGTTTGACTTATTTTGGTCTGCATGCCCTCCAGCATCGCGGGCAGGAAGGGGCTGGCATCTTGTCGAATGACAATGGCGTGCTGCACCGGCATCGTGGCCTGGGGCTGGTGAGGGAAGTCTTACATGATGAAAATGACCTTGCTGGATTGACTGGAAATGCTGCCATTGGACATGTCCGCTACGCGACCGCTGGAACCGTGAATATCAATAATATCCAGCCTTTTCAGTTCGTTTTTCATGACGGCGATTTGGGGCTCGCGCATAACGGAAATTTGACGAACGCCAAGTCTCTGCGCTGCCAGCTGGAGCGCGACGGCGCCATTTTCAGCTCGAACTCGGACACCGAAATTCTCATGCATCTCATCCGTCGCAGCCGCCATCCTGAGTTTAACGGCCGTGTCAAAGAGGCGCTGAATACGGTTAAGGGCGGATTTGCTTTCTTGATTATGAGCAAGGATTCGATCATCGCCGCGCTTGACCCGAACGGCTTCCGACCGCTGTCTATCGGTCAGATGTCTAACGGCGCTTTCGTGGTTGCCTCTGAGACTTGCGCTTTTGAAGTCGTTGGTGCGAAATGGCTGCGCGATGTTCAGCCCGGCGAAATCATCACCATTAACGACAGCGGCATTCATGTTGACCAATATACCAGCGACACAAATCTGACTATCTGCTCTATGGAATATATTTATTTTGCGCGTCCTGACAGCAATATCGCTGGAGTCAACGTTCATACCGCCCGCAAGCGCTCAGGCAAAATCCTGGCGGCAGAAGCGCAAATTGATGCGGATATTGTCATTGGCGTGCCGAACTCTTCGTTATCCGCTGCTTCCGGATACGCTGAAGCCTCTGGACTTCCCTATGAAATGGGGCTGGTCAAAAACCAGTACATTGCCCGCACTTTCATCCAACCTACGCAAGAACTTCGTGAACAAGGTGTCCACATGAAACTTTCCGCCGTTCCGAGCGTGGTTGCCGGCAAACGTGTTATCATGGTAGATGATTCCATTGTCCGCGGAACTACCAGCCGCCGCATTGTCCGTCTACTCAAAGATGC
>JAITVN010000091.1 GCA_031285775.1 Streptococcaceae bacterium
AGAACTAGACCCGCCAGGCACTTTCTCCAAGTCCCAAGCATTTTTCGTCGATTTAACAGAAGAATTCTCACCTGAGCCGCCCATGGCGAACTCGTCCATGTTGGTTTTGCCGACCATAATCATGCCAGCCTGCTTGAATTTCTCAACCACTGTTGCGTCATAAGGCGGTGTCCAGCCCGTCAGAATCTTGGATGCTGCTGTCGTCTCAACCGCTTTAGTGACAATATTGTCTTTAACCGCCAGCGGAATACCATCCGTCAGTACATCTGCACGGATACCACGTGCATCTACCTCTGCAGCCGCTGCCAGCGCTTCTTTTTCTGTAATATTTAAAAATGCATCTACTTGCGATTCACGCGTTTTAACATCAGCCAAAGTCGCTTGCGTCAGCTCTGTCGCAGAAATCTCTTTGCTTACCAACAAATCATGCAGTTCAGAAATCGTTTTATTATTAAAAGACATCAGGCATCACCCCCACCTTCAAGAATTGCCGGCACCTTGATAAAGCCGTCCTCAGTTTCAGGCACTTGCGACAGTAAAAGCTCGCGATCAGCCGCAGGCGCAGCTATATCTTCACGCCAGTGGTTCAGATTGTCGGCTGGATTGGACGTGAAAGGCACACCTTCGGTGTCTACCTCGCCCAGCTGCTCAAACATTGTAATGATTTTGCCCAGTGTATCCGTGAAATTATCAATTTCATTGTCCTCAAATTTAAGTTTTGCCAAACCGGCTACATGTTCGATGTCTTGCTTTGTTATCGTTGACATTAATTCTCCTTCAAATATAGTCTCTTCACTTATATCATATGTAAATACATTCCCTTAATTATACAAAAAAATCGGCTAAATTGCCGATTTTGATTTTTTCTTGTGCGTCTTAATGCAGGTAGCCCGCAAGCTTGTCATAAATCCCATCGTTGACGACATGGAGATAAGTGCCCTTCATGCCGAGCGAGCGAGATTCGATAATGCCGGCAGATTCCAGTTTACGCAGGGCATTAACAATAACTGAACGTGTAATGCCGATTTTGTCTGCTACAACTGAAGCCGTCAATTGGCCTTCGTTGCCGTTAAGCTCTTTCAAAATCGCCTGAACGGCTTTAAGCTCGGAGTAAGACAACGTGTTGACTGCCATGTTTAAGGCAGCATCGCTACGCAATCTTTCCTCAATCTGCTCCACTTGCTTATGGGAAAGCTGCACGCCCATCACAGAAGTTGCCAGCTCAACAAGAACCAACTCATCATCGGTGAACTGCTTGCCGTCACGCCAGAGAATTAATGTGCCCAAGCGCATGCCGGAACCATAAATAGGCGCCAAAGTGGTCACGCTGTCAGGATATTCTCCTTCCAACTCTGCAGGATAAAGGGAAAGAGGATCAGTCCCATCAAGGTTTGCCACGGTATCATAGATACGTACAGCCATTTTGGTGTACTCTGCGGGCAGCTGTCCTTCGTCAAAATAAGCTTTCACGCGCTCATTTTTTGCATCGAAAGGAAGATCATATCCGAGCAGTTTACCTTTCGTGTCAATTACGCAAACATTAGCGTCAACAACCTCTGACAAGCGTTCGCAAACGCCATCATATGGATACTGTTTGGAAAGATCGGTCGCATCGTCTTGTAGGATTGCGGTAATCTGGCGCGTCTTTTCCAGTAAATTTGCCATTTTTTATCTCATTTCTATAAAATATTATAACAAATTATATCATAGTGTTTTACAAAAATCAACAGAATTGTCAGAAAATTGTTGCGAATTCCTTCCATGAGAACAATTTTTAGATTGCTGATTTCACCAGAGCTTTCACGAGTTTCTTGCTAATATAAAGGCTCCAGCCACATCATAACTCCCAATAATGAGCTCTAAAATTGGACATACTGTCAAAAAATGATGTCTTTTTATTTAAGATTGTTATAAGCTTTTATCTCAAAATTCAGCTCTACTTCTTTATTCTAAACACCATGGCCGTACGACTGGCCAGATTCAGCTCGATTGTATTTCCCTCAAGCTTGAAATGACTCCGCGGCCCGAATCCGCCGAACTTGGCATCGTCCGAATCAAAAACGAGTGCCAATTTTCCAGGAACATCAAAGCTCATGTATTTCATCTCTGTCGGGTGAAAATTAAAGGCTATCAGCAGCTCGCCTTTCTGGAAAGCCAGCAGCTTGTCATCATTCTGAATCCATTTTTGACGCAGGCTGTCAGTCTGCTCAATGAATTTGAAATCATGCTCTAACTTGGTCATGGCATTGTCAAAAGCCAGCAAATACTGATAACGCAGCTCAGGATTGGTTGACAAACTCCACTGACGCCGGGCATGCTGAAAGCTGTCGCCATTGCCGGGACGCGGGAAGTCCAGCCACTCTGGATGACCGAATTCATTGCCTATGAAGTTCAAGTAGCCTTCGCCGGCCAAGCTGAAGGTTACGAGACGTATCAGCTTGTGCAGCGCCATGGCACGATCAATGACCAGCGATTGGCTGTGAATATCCATTGACCAGTACATTTCCGCATCGGCCAGCCAGAACATGAGCGTCTTGTCGCCAACGAGCGCCTGGTCATGCGATTCGGCATAACCGATGTTTTTCTCGCCTGGGCGGCGGGTGGTTAATTCCCAATAAAGGCCTGTCATGTCCAGCTGTTCGTCAGTTCTTGTTTTGAGTTGTTTTATCCAGTAATCAGGCACCCCCATTGAGAGGCGGTAGTCAAATCCTACGCCCCCCTCGTCTATGGGCAGTGCCATTCCAGGCATGGCGGACATATCTTCTGCAATGCAGGTGGCATCTGCTTTGAGGTCGTGAATGAGATCTGTGGCAAGCATGAGATAAGTCACGGCTTCAACATCTGTATTCATGGAGAAGTATTTTGCGTAGCTGTCAAAGCTTGAGCCCAGGCCATGATCCATGTATAGCATACTGGTCACACCGTCAAAGCGGAAACCGTCAAATTTGTAGACATCTAGCCAAAATTGTAAATTGCTCAGCAGAAAATGGATGACTTCATCTTTGCCATAGTTGAAAAGTTTGGTGTTCCAGGCTGGATGATCGCCGCGGGCACCTTCATGAAAGAACTGATAACTTGTACCATCGAAAAGATTTAGGCCATCACCAACATTTTTTACAGCATGAGAGTGCACGACATCAAGCAGAACACGGAGACCCAGCCGATGCGCTTCGTCGATCAGCGCCATCAGCTCATCGGGTTTGCCGAAACGACTGGAGGCTGCATAGAAGCTCGAGACTTGATAACCGAAACTGCTGTATAGGGGATGTTCCTGAATGGCCATCAACTGGATGGTGTTGTAGCCGTCCGCTTTGATACGCGGCAGGACATCGCGTGCAAATTCTGCGTAAGAGTTAATCTTAAAGTCTTCAGAGGAGATACCGACGTGCGCTTCGTATATCAAGGGCGCCTCAGCGAGCTTGGGCTGCGGATGCTTGAATTTGTAGGTCGGCTGGTAGAGGACTTGCGCATAGGTCGTGTCAGGCTGCTGCTCGACGTAATTTGCATAAGTCGGCACGCGCCAATTTCGCTGGCCGTCAATGATCAGCTGGACTTTGACACGTGAGCCAAGCGGCATTTTTCCTGGCACACGCAATTCCCAGACGCCTGCGCCAATTGAGGTCAGCTCATGATGAGCGCCGTCCCAGTCGTTAAAATCGCCAGCCAGAAAAACCTGACTCACGCCGGGATTTGGCGCCCATTCGCGGTAGACCCAACTGTCTTTTTCTTGATGAAAACCGAAATACTTGTAGCCCTGGGCAAATTCAGCCAGTGTCTTTTCTTTCTTGTCTCCAAGGAGTCTTTTTTTTGTGCGCTCGTATTCAAAAACGCGATGCAGTAAATCGCCTTCATAAGGCTCAAGCCACGGGTCGCGTTCCAGAATTTTCAACTTTTTGTCCATATAGCCCTTTCTATAATATGATACTTGGATGATTGTTCAAGCAATGAGACTTTTTTTAACAAATTTAGACAATGAATCGAAATTCATTATTTTTCTTTGAGCGTCTGGTTTCCCAGGCCTTTCGTAATGTCAGGTATATAATCAATTTTTTTGGACTTTGCATCGTCAAGCAAGGCCTGCCAAGATTTCCAGACACTCGCTTCAGAGTATCTTTCGGATAATTCATAGGCTCGATCAGACATGTGCTGCAGGAGTTCATCATCTGTGAAGAGCCGAACAAGACGATCCGCAAAAGCTTCCAGGTCATCATATCCGACAATAAAGCCATTTTCTCCATCAACTGTCAATTCATTTGGTCCATAATTGACATCTGTTGAAACCGAAACCATTCCGTGACTCTGAGCCTCCATTAACGAGAGATTGAAGCCTTCCATGATTGAGAAAAGACCGTAAACTTGGTGCTGCTTGTGCAGACTCGGCACGTCCTCTGAGTAGCCGAACTGATGAACTGCTTCTTCCATTTGGTAGTCTTTTATGGCAGCATCAATGTCTTTCTGAGCGGCGTCATTGTCACGATGGTCCACGTAGCCGTAAAAATCAAGCGTGATGTCAGGCACCGTTTTACGGGCTTCTCCAATTGCGCGGATAATTTTGTCAATCCGCTTTTCTGGGGCCACACGGGCAGTCACAAGAACAGAATGCTTTTTGCGGTCAGCCATGGGCACATGCGCCTCTTCAAACACTGCGTCTGGAATGACACCAACTGGGATTGTGAACATGTGACATTTCGGATCAAATCGAGCAATGACATCATTGGTCTGTTTTTGAGTCGCAGAAATCACGGCATCAAAACGGTTCATATTGGTAAGGCCATATTCGTAGAAATTATTCAGCACAGAGTGCATGGTGTCTTGCGCATCACCTGCATGGCTATTGTGCAGATGCATCACAGTATAAGCTGGTCTCTCCAGCTTCAGCAGCGCCCAGTCACCTAAGTGCGTCCTGTCCAGAATAAAAACATTCAGCGCTTTATCAGACCAGTATTCTGCATTGATGAGATTAAAGAAATGCAGTGTCAATTCGTCAATGTTGCTGAACATGTAAACTGCGCCATTCTCATCGTAGGTCAAACGCCAGCCTGTCTTGACAAGCTTTCCAGTTCCGTCAAACTTGTTGAAAGTCTCGAGTACGGGCTTGCCATTCACATCATACCAGACTTCAGTTCCGATTTTATTATCAGGCGTATACCATTGCGACAGCGACAAAAAGCCGCGAAAATCATAATTATCTACTCGATAAAGGTTGCCGAAGGCGTCAAATAATTCGGCCATTGACACACGACGATGCTCGTCTTCCTGATAATAGTGCACGCGTGCCACAAACATTTTTCCCTGCATGACATGATAAATGTCGTCCTTTTCTTGTTCAACATAAGACAGGTTGTCCACACCAAAGTCGAGATCTTCGACCTGAATAATTTTGTCTTCTACCAGTTCTGAGTGCTGGAAAAAGTCAAACATGCCCAGTATCTCTTTATCTGACACGCCGACTTCATTTAGGAAATAATGCAGACGCGGATTCCACTCACGGAAAACCAGCTTAAATGGTGTGTCATGGTCGCGAAAAAGCTGCGCTCGTTTCAGCTGAGCGTGTTCAATTCCAGAATTTTGTTTATTGAAGCTTGAATTGATAAAAAAGTTCACGAGTTCGTCCTACGCTTTCACTAAAAGATTATTCACTTGCTGCCCTGCTTCTTCCCAAAGCTGCCAGGCCCGCTCAGCGTTGAAATATTGTGCACGTTCATAGGCTGCTTTAGAATAAGCTGCTTGAATTTCAGGATTTGACAAGATTTTGAGAATCGCTTCAGCTGCGGCTTGTTCGCTTCTAAAAGGGACTAGATTGCCATCCTTGCCGTTTTTAATCATCTCTGTCAGGCCATATTTGACCTTGTAAGCCACCACTGGCAGGCCGTAGCTCATTCCTTTCAAGATGCCCATTCCAAAGGCTTCGCCTTCAGATGTACTCAGCAGGACACCGCCTTTTTCCAGGATTTTTGCCAACTCATGCTCGCTCTTGTAGCCGGGAAAAGTCACAAACTCTTTCGAATTAAGCGCCTCTGCTCTCTTTTCAATTGCCTGACGATAATCCATCGGAGAGGCATAGCCATAAAATTCCAGCTTCACATTGGGCATTTTCTCACGCACCCTGGCCAAGATATCCACTGCCTCAACAGAGCCCTTATTGGCAGAAATCATTCCCAGACAAATGATAGTCTGCTCACGTGCTTGCGAAAGCTGCACACTGGCATTTTCTACATTCTCAGCATATGTGTCCGGAAGAACCAGAACGCGCTTAAATTTGTAATACCTCAGAATTTCCTCTCGCTGCTGATTTGTCGGCACAATAAGGCCATCTATCTGATCTACCCAATTGTTAAACAACGGCTCCAGATACGGCACCAACTTACGAGAAGCACCTGCCTGGCGATTATCTGCCGCATGCGTATTGTGCAGAAACTGCCATTTACCCGCTGCATTTTCGATTTTGAGCATCGCACTGGTCAGCGTAGGACGATCACAAATAAAGCTGGAAGGCTCTTTTGCCGCCAATTCAGAAGCAAAAAACGCAAAAAGGTCTTCTTCGGTATTGAAACGCAGAACCTTGTCACTATAATCTAAAAGCTTCCAGCTGGTTGGCGCCAAAACACCGTTAATATTCATATGGGTCAACTCAATTTTAGGCTGGCCTTGGGCATTGAAAAAAACCTGCGGGCCGAGCGAGCCGTCTGGATGATAATATTGTGTGGAAGATTTGAAACCACGGCGATCCCAGACATCACGCGCCACAACAACTTTGTTGTCATTGTACCAGTCAATTGTTCCCACAAGTCCAACAGTTGCAGGCGCAATCGAAACTTTGGCAATGACTCTGCCATGGAATTTTATCATTGATTCGTTTGCATCAACTGCTTCTATGTGATAAAGATTTTTATCGAACACATCAATGTAGCGGACATCAGCATTGACTCGGGGCTGATCTGTGACTTCCTGAAAATAGTCATACATGTTAAGCACATCTGAGGATTCAAGGCCAACACGTTCAATGTCGGCAGCACTGTTACTATTGTAATTGCGCGTCAGAATCTTTGCGGGCTGGCCATTTTTCTTGAACAACTGCAGGCGCTTGATGGCAGAAAACTCAGTTCCAGAATTTAGCGTGAAAACACTTTCGTTTAAAAAATAGTTCATGATCTCCTCGTATTTCTTGAATGTCCCAATTATTATATCATAATTCAGATAAATTTAATTAAGCGTCACAAGTTTGACTGCGCGAATCTTAGCATGCCAGCCGGCCACTTTCGAATTGTCAAATTGAATGGCAGTCCAGTGTTTTCTTGCCGAAAAAGTAGCCTGACCTTCTTCAAGTTCAAGATCCTCCCGCTCAGCTTTGGCATTTGATACCAGGCAGAGATGTCCTAAATCCTGATCCGAAATGATTTCCAAATGATATTTCCGGCCAATGTCGAGAACCGCTTTGAAATGGAACAAGAGACTCGTCTCAGCTTCGTAAGCAGAACGCAAAATCTTCAAACCGTCCGATTCGTACTGAAAAGTATAAGCGCGACTTAATTTAATCGGTCTGGCATCCCAGTCCCTGCTGTCCAAATAAAGATCGGGAATCTGCTCCGTGACAGCTTTTATGTCCGGCGCATAAAGGAATTCATTGAGATACTGCAAGGCTAAAGGGAAATTACCTGTCACGAAGACACCGTGTGAGCGGTCGCCATTGTAGTCAACAAACATTTTATAATCCAAATTCAGTAAAGTAAACTTGCGCACATCCAACTGCACAAGAAATGGATAATTTCCCAGCAGAGAATCTGAACTCAAAACCTTGATTTTATCAGGACTAAGTGTTGAATTTAACAATAATCCATTGATTCGGGCGACAAAGTTTTCTGGAATGAAATCCTGCACAATCGCGCTGTCAATCAGGCCATCATCCAGCGTTCGGCGATCCATCAGAGGATCAAGCATTACCGCCTGATAGCCGCCCAGCAGCGCATGAACAAAAGCACCTGTCCCGCCGCGAGAATCTCCATAAATGACAACATTGTCACTGCCCACAGCATTTTCCGCCGCCATTTTCCGGATCAATTGCTGGATCTTCTCTTCATAATCTGGAAAAGTCTGTGTGTTCTGAAAAAACGAGCCCGAAATCAGGTTACTGTCAGCCAAACGCAGAATAAATGTATTATTGGCCACACGACGAGATAAATCGGGCCAGCGTTGATGTTCCGCACAGAACATGCGCATTTCCGCCGCCGCATCAAAACGATCTGGAAAAGGAGAAAACCATACCAGCAACTTATTTTTCAAATCCTGATCCACCATAATCGGCTTTTCCAGATTATAATAGACACCCTCAAAATTATCCGCATCGATATGAATCTGTGATAGAGGCTTGATAATATAACCCAGCTCAGCATCATAACCGTCAATTGTTTTTCCTGACAAGGCCAAATCATGTATCACATCGTAATTTTGCTTGTCTCGGCCCATAAAATTCTTCATTCCAAAAGTGATCGGCCAAGAACTGTCTCGCCCTTCATAAAGATCATGTTCAAGCTTGATATGCGCCATAAATTCTCCAAAATCTATGTAATCGCTTAATTATAACATATTTTTAACTTTTCATTTTATGACAAAAAAGTCCAGACATTCCTTTGATCAAAGAAAAGCTGGACAATAAGATTCAAAATATTCGCAAGGATTGAAAATCAGGATTTTCTGTTTATTCCCCGCAGCGCGCGCAGTGCGTAGAAAATCGAGACCGTATCCACCACTTCCTGAAAGAGCGCACCAATTGTTGCAGGAATTAGTCCCGTTGCCGCAATCAGCATCAGCACCACACAAATGAAGATTCCTATCAACACTGCCTGCTTGGCAATTGTCATTGTGTCGCGACTGATCCGAATTGCTGTCGGAATCGATTCCAAATCATTCTTCAGCAGAATCATATCTGCAGTTTCGCTGGCCACTGTACTCTCGCCCAAACCCATAGCAATACCAACGTCAGACAGAGCCAAGGCAGGTGCATCATTAACGCCGTCTCCGACCATGATGCTGGGTTTATCAACGGCAGACTTGACCAAGTCAAGCTTCTGTTCCGGCAGGAGTGACGCATGAACATCTGTGATCCCGACCTCTTCGGCAATCGCATTTGCAGTCACCTCATTGTCACCTGTCAACATCGTAATGTCTTTGAGCTTCAGCTTTTTCAGTTCAGTCATGACTGATTTGGCATTGGCACGAAGCTGATCAGAGAAGGTAATCTGGCCGATGAACCGCTCATCACTCGAAACATAGAAAGCCGTCGTAACCGCATCGTCAGGCGCCCCCGCAAAACTCGCGCGGCCGATTTTGATATGTTTGCCGTCAATCTCCGCGGAAATCCCCATTCCTGGAACTTCTGTCAAATTTGAGGTCGGAAGCGGCTGGATCCCATTTTCTTCGGCATAAGCCACGAAGGATTTGGCTAGAATATGATTTGAGGAGTTTTCAATCGAATAAACCAGAGATTCAAGCTCGGATTTTGAGATTCCTGACTCTGGTATAACTCCAGAAACCGCTAGCTTTCCACTGGTTATCGTGCCGGTTTTATCAAAAAATATCGACTTTGCGGTTGCCAGTTTCTCAATGATCGTCCCATTCTTGATAAGCACCCCATTTTTAGACGAGCGGGACATGCCGGAAACAAAAGCAATCGGCGCTGCCAGAATAAGAGGGCAGGGACTTGCGACCACCAACACTTGAGCAATACGAACAGGCTCCTTCGTAATGGCGAAAGCCACCCCAGCGATGACATATGCGGCAATCGTGAATGGAATCGCATAGCGATCAGCCAGACGCACAAAATGTGCCGGCTGTGACTCCGCTTCCTTGACCAGGGTCACAATCTTCTGCAGCTGTGAATTTGCAGCTTCTTCAGTTGTCTGGATTTCAATTGTACTGTCTGTATTAATTGATCCGGACATGACCACATCGCCTTTTGACAATTCATAAGGCTTGGTTTCCCCCGTCAGAGAAGCCTCATCCAGCGTCGCATGCTCCGAAGACAGCACACCATCAATCGGAACAACCTCCAGAGGCTTTATCAGCAGTGTCGTTCCAACCTTAACCGCATCCAGCTCGCTGTCAACAATCTTTCCGTCTTCAGCTTTAACATGTGCAATACTTGGCGACTTCTGAAGGAGATTTGTCAATTCGCGATGTGCAACACCCGCAGCATAATCCTCCAAGGACTCACCGCCGACCAGCATCACAATAATAATCAGCGCAGCCCAGCATTCTCCAACCAAAAGCGTTGCGATAATTGCCGTAATCGCCAGCAAATCCACGCCATAATTGCCCGAACGCAGAGTTTTTATCATTCCCACAAACATCGAAAGCGCCAAAATAGAACCCGCAATCGTAATGACCACACGCGCCATTAAAGGGTTGCCAAAAACAAACTGCGCCAGTAGCGCAATTGCTGCAACAAAAAATGTAATCACCAACTTTTGCCAATTCTTCATAACTTAATTGTAACAAGCTTTCAGAATGTTGTGACCAAATAAATCTGTCAAAAACATTAGACAATAATAGAATAATGTTTTAAAAGGGCACAGTATTCAGACCAAAACACAGGACTTGCAAAAAACGGAAGAATCTGCTATTATATTTAGGCATATATTTTGTGAAAATATTTGAAATTTAAAATCTAAAAGGAGTCTATAAATGGCTGTACCAGCACGTCACACCTCTTCGGCGAAGAAAAACCGCCGTCGTACACATTACAAACTGACAGCACCAACTGTTTCATTCGACGAAACAACTGGTGATTACCATCATTCACACCGCGTTTCTTTGAAGGGTTACTACAAAGGGCGCAAAGTCACTAAAGCTTAAGAAAGGGGCCTCACATGCGCGTTAATATCATGCTTGAACACAAAGAGTCTGGTGAGCGTCTTTACCTCACTCAAAAGAATAAACGCAACACACCTGACAAACTTGAGTTGAAGAAGTATTCTCCAAAACTTAAGAAACATGTTATTTTTAAAGAAGTGAAGTAAAGGGTTGCCTCCTTCAATTTAAAATCACGACTAAGACCAGCCGACAAAATGTGCTGGTTTTATTTATTTGACCAAGTGATATTATTATGATATTATATTAATATCAAATAAAGGAGCCTCGCCATGAACAAAAAAGACGTGACCGAAAAAGAGTTGAAGCCGATGAACGGCATCGGTATGCTGATTTTGAGTATCATACTCGTTCTATCCTTACCGCTCGGAATCTTAATGCTGGTGATGAACCAAAACACACTGAGCATTACAGTATTCACGCTGAGCATCATTCTTTCCTGTATTGTCGCCCCGATATTGTGGGCAGGCCTGAAGTCCGTCCAACCCAATGAAGCACGTGTGCTGACCCTTTTCGGAAGCTATCACGGCACCATTAGTCATCCCGGCTTCTACTTCGTCAACCCTTTCTGCGTGTCCTATTCCCCAGAAAGTACCAAACTCAGCGTGACACCAACAGGAGAAGCAGTCGTCACCCCGAATCAGAAACTTACGCGCTGTATTTCCCTGAAAACCCAGACTTTGAACAATAACAAGCAAAAAGTCAATGACCTCCTGGGAAATCCGATCATCATCGGCGCCATCGTGCTCTGGCGGGTGGACAATCCGACTCAGGCCGTCTTCTCTGTCGAAAACTACAAGGTCTACCTGGAAACCCAGACCGACTCAATCATCCGAAATGTCTCGCGCTTGTATCCATATGATATTTTTGACGAGGATGACGATGCGGCAGATAATGTCGAAGGAACAGACAAGCAGGAGAAAACCTTGCGCGGCTCCGCTCTTGAAATTGCCGAGCTGATGAAGGCAGAGCTGCAGAAACGTGTGCACGATGCCGGCCTCATCATTGAGGATGTGCGAATCACGCATTTGGCTTATGCGGAAGAAATTGCGGCTGCCATGCTGCAGCGACAACAAGCCGCTGCCATCATTGCTGCACGGCAAAAAATTGTGGACGGCGCAGTTGGTATGGTCAAAATGGCCATTGATAAACTCGGTGAAGAGGAAGTTGTGATACTTGATGAGGAGCGCAAAGCAGCAATGGTTTCTAATTTGCTGGTCGTTCTTTGCGGCAGTCATGATGCGCAGCCGATTGTCAATAGCGGGTCCATTTACTAATTAGATGTGAGGCGCGCCCGTTAAGAAGCGTAGAAATTAAGGGAGTCTAGGTTCTGCCTTAGGGCAGGTTTAAGATTCATCTAATTTCTACGCTTCTGGCCGCCAAACTCAGTTGGGGGAAAATAGGAAGCTGGGCTAAAATGGATTTAAACGAAAAAGAACTGAAGCTTCAAGAGCGGCTAGCCAAACTTGAGAAACTTGAAGCGGAAATTAAGGCACGTGAAAAGTCAGTCAAAAAAAAGGAACAGGAGAAAAAGCAGGTACTGCTTCGTTTGTCTCCCACTCTCTGGAAGCAGGTTGCGACTTGGTCAGAAGAAGATTTTCGCTCCATCAACAGTCAGATTGAATTCATTTTGACTGAAGCTGTTAAGCAGCACTTTGGCAAGAAAAAATGAGCTGGCAGATCTGGGCGAATTCATTATTCCAGCATCTGAGGCAAAAATTCCAACTTTTTAATCAGGCTGGAGTTTTTGACCTTCCTAAACCTTTTCTGGAAAGGTTTTTATGATATAATTTACCAATGGATTTCTTTGCAAAATTTGTCGAAAAAATAAATCAGACAAAAAACATTACAAATTTTGCTTGTGTAATCATTTTTGTTGTCATTTCATTTATGATGGGAAGCTTTTACATTAAAAATGTTTCTCCTTTGACGCTTCCTGATGCCAATATGCATTTGGAGAATTCGGTCTCATTAGCAGAAGGAAATGTTTTCTTAACCAAAGACTATGTTAAGCTTCCAAGCCAGTATTCCTTTGAGTATGAGGACAAAAATTCCGTTCGTCCTTTGGCTGACTTTGCCAAAACCAATCGTTTGATCTCGAATATTTTGCCGGATATCTACACTAAAGGAGATGATCATTGGATTAGCAAGATTCAGAAGCTCCCAAAAGTCACAGGCAAAACCAAAACATATATCAGACATCAATACCCTTCGATTAACTGGCTGCCGCAAGCTCTTGGTTTTTCTTTCGCACAGGCGCAGAGGAGTTCAGTGGCAAATACTTTTATTTCAATGCGCGTCGCGAATCTGATTTTCTACATTGTGACTGCTGTCATTTCACTTTGTCTTCTGCCCCGCGGGAAAATTATCGCTACGGCACTTTTGCTCAATCCATATACGATTTTTTTGGCCTCTTCGATTTCTGGTGACATTTTCACCATTGCTGCGGCGAATCTCTTTATCGCTTTCCTTTTCAATCTTTGCGCCCAAGGTGAGACGCTTCGCGCCTCAAAGATAGTTCCCCTATTTTTCCTTGGAATATTGCTCTTCTTGACAAAGGTGGCATATGTTCCTCTGCTTCTCTTAATCTTTGCGATTCCAAAACAGCGGCTCAAGCTCAGTCTAAAGTTTTTGTATACTGCGCTAATCGGTGCCATTGGCTCCGTTCTTTACCTTCTCTGGTCAAAATTCTTCTCGGTCGTCGGCTATCCGCTGGAGTTCAAGCCTGAAAAGAATCTGGCTTATGTGCTAGAAAGACCTTGGAAAGCAATAGTCAGCATTTTTGATAACGTGATTCAGCCCAAAGAGGTTTTGAGTTACTGGAATAAAGCATTTTCCGGTAAGGTCAAGCTTGTCAACCAGCAGTTATTATATCCGGTAATCATTTGTTTTATCCTTGGGCTTATCTGGCTTATGGTCTACTTGATTTTCCTTAGAAATAAAGCGAATTTGCGGCTGTTCATTGTTTCAGTGCTGGCAGCCTTCGGCTCAATATTTATTACCAATGCGGCACTGCTTGTGACTTGGACTTTCGCTTACAAATTCGGCTTTAAAGACATCATCGGTTTTCAAGGCAGATATTACATCCCGCTCATCTTACTGCTCCTTGTCCCTTGGGTCGCAAACTATAAAGCAAAAAACAAGCCTGACTGATATTTTAAAGCAAAAAAGCTTAGCATTTCGATAAGCTTTTTTAATTGAGTTCGTTTCAGGGTAATTCGATTAGTTTGTTTCCTCCAGCAGCTGCTCGATTCTCTTGATAATCAAATCAAATTCATTGTCTTCAGCAGGCGGCGCTTCAGATTCAATCGAATGGCTGCTTATTGTCGAAACAGATTCAGGCGGCACAATAGCCTGGACTTTTTGGCTGTCAGAGAGAAGGACTTCATCGCTTTGTTCGAGCGAGTGCCATTGCTCCTGGGCTTGTCTCAGTGACTCCAAATGTATCTGATAAGATTGAGAACTTGAATCTGATAAGAATTCCTGATATTGTTCGCTTGCCTGCTGACTGTTACGCAGTGAGGCTGACTGACGCCAATAAAGCTGCGCACTCACTGACTGGCTCTGACTTGTCTGCCATTCAAATTCTTGGCTAAGCGCCGTTTGACGGGCAGCTTCTGACTGACTCAAGCTATCCAAAAGCTGGGCACGTTCGCGCTCAGAAAGTGACTGTGAATTTTTCTCTGAAATCTTTCCAAAAATTCGTTCGGAAACCTGCTCTGAATTGTGTGCTGAATTTTGCAGCGAATTTTGCTCTGAATTTTGCTCTGAAATCCGCCAAGAATTTTGCTCATCTATCAGCAGCGAATCTTGCGCAGAGATTTGCTCTGATTCTTGTGCAGAATATTGTTCAGAATACAAAACGGAATTCCTGTGATCAGCCATGCTTTGTTCGCTGATCTCCTGAAGCCGCAGTTTTTCTGATTCTGAGCTTGAGGAGAAATTGGTTTGTACGCCTGTATGTACATGTTCAATTTTCTGTAATTTCTCAATCGGGGTCTCGGATTCAAAGCTCTGACTATACGCTCGACTTCTACCGAGAGCTTTTCCTTCTGAGAAAAGCAGGTCACTTTTAGAGGCGCGCTTTGCTTGTGAAGGACGGGCAGGTTCATCAAAGCTAGAAATAGGCAGCTCCTCCTGTACTTTCGACGAAATCGCTGGTTTGAGCGCTTTCTGCACCTCTATTTCCATGGCTTGGTCTTCATCTAGTCTTTCATTATAAAGTGACCAAAGTTTGCCGATCCCGACAAGTGCCAGCAGCACAACGACAAAAATAATTGTCTGCCCAATAAAGCCAGACGTTTTTCGCCCGCCAGAGCCGAATAATGACTGCCAATAAGCCTGCAGCATTCGGACAGCAAAAATAGCCGCCGCCACAAAAATAAGAAAATAAACGATTGACAATACAACTCTGGAAATTCCTTGTTTTCGGATGAAATCTGTCATGGAACAATTGTAGCATATCTTTTCACAATTTCAAGAATATTTTATGAAGTAACTTATTAAATCAGGCATTTGTGCTGTGTGTTCATATTTACAAACGTTTTCAAATATGGTATCCTATAGATTATGAAAAAGAAAAGTTTATTGATCCTTGCGGCAGCCCTCACCGCCTTTGGTGTCACCTGTCTGACTGGACGATCTGCCCACGCTGAGGGATCCGCTGATCCGTCAAACAGATCTGACCTTGTTGGAGGCATTCAGGCGCTTGCTGACAGCGTTCCGAACATCTTTTCGGGCGACACTTCACTCCCGCGTGTTGATGCGGTGGATGTCGCGAGTTACCAATCATGGATGACTCAAGCAGATTTTAATCAGCTGAGAATACAGGGCGTGCGAACGGCGATCGTCAAGCTGACTGAGGGAACAAGCTACGACAATCCTGTTGCGCCCAAGCAGATCAATTTTGCTGCAAATGCAAGCATGAACGTTGCGGCTTACCATTATCTTAAGTTAGACGATGCCAAGACTCAGGAGGTCGCAAATGCCGAAGCTGTCAAAGAAGCGCAGAAATTCGTGAATGCGGCCAGCTATTACGGCTTAGGAAGCAGCACCGTTATGATCCTCGACTGTGAAAGTAACGGCGTCGACAGAAACAAGGTTGACTGGACTGAAGCTGCTGAGAAATTTGCAGACAAGCTTGCTTCTGTCGGCTATACAAATGTTCGCTATTATGCTGGTGCAAACTGGATCAAGGCTAAAATCATTGATCCAGATGTGCTTGGCTATAAAAATATATGGGCTGCACAGTACCTTTATGACAAACCAAGCGCTACAAACCTGAAAAACACGCAATATGGCGCTTGGCAATTTTCCAGCCGCATGTATTTCAAAAATATGAGCCAGTCGCGGCCGCTTGACGTCTCAATCGACTATGCGAATATCTTCGGCGGAGGAACAGGCCCTGCCATTTTTGGAGGACCAGGCTCAGTCTTTAGGCTCTACAATCCGAATAGCGGTGAGCACTTCTACACTGAAAGCGCCTTTGAGGCAAATCAGGATGTGATTGCCGGCTGGAAATACGAAGGCATCGGCTGGACAGCACCCGACACTGGAAACGAAGTCTACCGGCTTTACAATCCAAATGCAGGGGATCATTTTTATACCATGATTCCATTTGAGCGGGATTCACTCGTCAAGGCTGGCTGGAACTATGAGGGCGTAGATTTTCACTCCGGCGGAAATACACCGCTTTATCGGGCTTACAATCCCAATGCCAAGACAGGCGCGCACAACTACACCACCTCTCCATTTGAACAGCAGAATCTGCTCAAAGCCGGCTGGCGTGATGAAGGCATTGCCTGGTACGGAAAGTGATGAAGCACTAAAACTTAAGAAAAAAAGGAGATTATTTTTTCTCCTTTTTTAGTCACACTTATTAGTTTCGTCCTGAAACATTTTCGGAAAAATTGCGTATTAATAAATAAGGGATTGAATTCCAGATTTAATCCCTGTGTCAATTTATCATTCGGTGATCATGGCCTCACACACTATCTTCGATAATGAGGAGGTCAGTATGACATTTGTTTTGATATGCTGCCATTCTCGAAAGGTGATTGGATGGATTTTCTGTTAGAAATTCTTGGTGCAGTTCGCGACATCGTGAACACGATCAAGATGATAATGGAAATCAAAAAGCTTAACCGCAAGGATTAAGCAAGTCCAATCACCGAGAGAATAATTGACACGCCGTGTGTTTGCCCACACGGTTTTTTTGTGTCACTCTCTGATAGAAATATCATACCATATCAATGAGGGTTTTTCAAGAAGCTTGCCCACTTCTGAATCATTCATATAATTAACATAAAATCTAATAATGGAATTGAAAATCCGAGTGGAATGACTTAATATTAAGGTATCAGGTAGCTTCACTCGGAGTTCTTGATTTTTCTGTTTGTTCCAGATTTGTTCCCAAAGAGGTAAAAAAAACGAACCTCCGAAGAGATCCGTTTTCTGCATTAGAGCTTATCAGCTGTTATCACCAACGATTGTTTGGTTAGGGCCTGATCCATTGCTTGCAGTATCAGGAGTTGATTCGCCTGGTAATACTGAACCGTTAGAAACAGGGCCTTCTGGGCCTGCATAACCAGTATCAGCTGCAGGGAATGGGTTACCAGTTTCAACCAAGTGGAAGGCTACATTGCCCATACCACCAGCTGGCTGCCAGCCGGCACCGAGAAGTGAATTTTCTTCAGCCAAGAACATTGTGTAGTTATGTTGGCTGTTATTAGCATTGTATGCTGCATAAACATCAAATTGGCCTGCATCAATGAAAGCAACGCCTTCATCTACCCAGCCCTTAGCCATCAATGAACGTGCCTCATACTCTGAAGATGTGTAATAGTGAACACCTGCATTTTTGTTATACAAACGTGTTACAGCAGTTGAGTGACCAGTAGTATAAGTTTTTCCTAAAGTACCCTCGTAGTTCCAGCCTGAGTTGATGAGCAATGAAGCTGCTTCGTAAGAAGAAACTGTGTAGAAGTGCTCACCTGTATTAGGATTGTACATACGGAAGATTGAAATAGGAGTGGTCTCATCTGCAGCAATTACAGAGTTTGCTTCGATGTGAGCCAATGCAGCTTGTTTTGACTTGTCTGAAGTAAAGAATGTTTGACCGATGGATGCATTATTTCCAGAGATATGCACTGGAGGATCGACAGGACCGCCTTCTGCAAATGCAGTACCTGTAGAAGCAGCAGCTCCGCCAAGAGTCAAAGCTGCTACTGCTGCAGCAGTAATTTTTGTAAGTTTCATAAATTGAAACTTAAAACGTTTAAAGCGCTTATTCAAAGTATTTCTGAGTTGTCCGCTAAAAAATTCTCTCCGAGCTTGTTCCAAGAACCTAGCCGCTAAAAACCTTCTCGGATAATTTTTTCAACGATTTCGCGGTCTTTGTCTAACACATGAAGATAATTTTTCTTAAAGGTCGTCTCAGAATGTCCCCATTGCTCAGCGACGGCTTTTTGAGCGCTGACAGTGTTTGCTACCTTTGAAGCAAGGATGCTTTCTGTGGTGTGCCGCATGGCGTAAAGGGTCAGCTTGCAATTTAAACCCAGCGCGTCAAGAAATTTTCTCAGCCTGCGATTGATTGTCTCTGGAGAAGTCGGAAGGCCATATTTATATTTGGGACTTGCAAAAACCAGTTGATGTTCGTTGACACGTTGTCCAGAATATGCAGCATAAGCTTTTTCCTGCCTCTGCTTCAAAGCCTGCAGAAGCTGATAATCCTCTGATGATAAAGGAATGGGAATGCGATCTCGAAGCTTTGTTTTATTGCCTGAAGAGGCGCGATGATTTTCTAAATCATAAGAGCTGATCCAGAGGTAGGGAAATCCTTTTTCATTCATGTACAAATGGTCCCATCTCATCCCATAAAGCTCCTTCGGCCTTAGACCGTATTTTGAAAAATAAAGCAAATAATTGATGAAGTCATTTTCCTTATCATTTAAATGATTTTTCAACTGTTCATACAAGATCCGGCATTCTCGCTCACTTGATAAATATTTGTTTTTCTCCTCTTTGGGCTGCTTTTTAGACAGAAAGACGGTGCCAAGTGTAAAGTCTTTCAACTGAATGTTTTCACCCAACGCACATTCAATTGCTTTTTTAACATAACCGTTAAAGCGGATCAGATAGGCCCTCCCCCATTTTCCACAGAGGCGGTTAATGGCAGTTTGATAGACAGTGTGACTGATTTTATTAATAGGAATTCCGTCAAAAAGTTCCTTCATATTTTTCAGGGCTTGTCGGTATAATTTCTGACTTCCTCGCGAGTTCCTATTTTTTTGTGTCATCTTCAAATAGGCCGAAAAGAAATCACTGAGATCGCTCCTTTTCTCATCAAAGTCCAAGTTGAGCACTCCCAGTTTGAGCTCGTTTTTTATTTTCAAAGCCCAAAAGAGCGCGTCATCTTTTGAATCAAAAGTCCTGACCGCGATGGTTTGAGCAGATTGGCGAACGGTGGCTGTAATTCGGCCCTTTCTATTTTGTAGTCTAATGCTTGACATTGAATTTCCCCCTGGTGTTATATTATAGAGCTGGAAATAGTAAATTTGTCGGAAAAATTTGCTTTTATTCTTGCTTTTTTGTTCCTCTTCTTATAAAATAAACATATGACTAACTTACTTGAACAGATTGAAGAAATGCGGCCGGTTTTTCGTGTTTCTGATCGTGATGCAACCGTTAATTTTTATACAACGGTACTCGGCCTGAAATTGATCAATGAAAATAGTTTTATGCTCCAATTCGGAAGTCGCGATGATGAGCAGATTTGTGTGATCTGCGCGATTTCCCCTGAAAGTCTTGGTTTTCATAAAGCCGAAGGCCAGAAACGCCACATCGTCACGATTATAAAGGCCAGCCAAGCAGATATCCGGCAGCTGATTGTTCGCCACAAGGATAAAATGGCACAGATTTTTTATGGGGCATCAGGCTATGCTTTCAGTACCGTATCGCCTGACGGAGATGCCTTTACAGTCATGACGGCAGATGCTGGTCCTTCCACAGAAATTCCCAAAGATGACCTTGACTTAAGAGAAGACTATTTTATCGGCCTCAAAGATGTGTCAGTAGTTTCGACCATGATCGCTTCTCCAGATGCGGGTGATTTCTACAATAAAAACCTCTTGGTTCAGTACATCCATCCTGTGCCTGTTCCTACTGAAGCTGCTTCAGACACGGAGACTTGGGATTTAGGTGCAGTTCAGTTCAAGCTGAAAGAAGACGTCAGACTTGACGAACTCATGCTGGATCTCACAGATCTGAATTATAGTTTCAATGAAAACACGCAACTCTTCTCAGTCACGGCTCCCAACAACCTAGAACTTCAGTTTACTAAATAAATCAGAACATTAGCGGTTCATAAAAAATAGTGAAAAGTCCCTAAAGATCGCTGAAAAGTAATTTTGAGAGGCTTTTTTGTTTGAATGAAATATCGGGAGTCAAGTCGGAGAAAGTTGGGTAAAACGCCGTCAAAATCACACGAAAGAGCAATTTGATCCGAGAAGAAGGCCAGAATTGCCCAAACTCAGGAATCGTTAATTTACTCTATTTTTTCATCATATCATCATGATTTGACGCATTATTACTTGACAAATATATAATAATGCGTTAAACTATTTCTGTAGTGTTAGAGCTCTACATAATAAAAGAAAGGAGTTTCAATTTATGAAACTTACAAAAATTACTGCTGCAGCAGTAGCAGCTTTGACTCTTGGCGGAGCTGCTGCTTCTACAGGTACTGCATTTGCTGACGGCGTGACCTTAGACACAGCAACTCAAGGCGACCTTGGTCAATTCTTGGCAACAACTAAAGATCCTACAACACTTGACGCATTGAAAGATATTGCTGCTCAGGCTAATCCTGCTGGCGGTCTCGCACTTTACCGCATGTACAATCCTGGTAACGGCGAGCATTTCTACACTGTTTCTTCTTTCGAAGCTGCTTCATTACTTTTGGCTGGCTGGAGCTATGAAGGAACTCTTGGCACAACTGCTGCCAGCGGTTCATCTGTTCTCCGCCTTTACAATGCAAATGCTGGTGTTCACTATTACACAGCTTCAGAATATGAAGCACGCCAATTGGTAGCTAAAGGCTGGTCAGATGAAGGCGTTGCATTCATCGATTCTGGTTCTGTTCCTGTCTTTGCAGCTTACAATGCAAACAACAGCCAACACAACTTTACAACGATTCCATTTGAGCAAAATGCTTTGATCGCTGCAGGCTGGCACAATGCTGGCGGTATGAATGCTGTCGCTTTCCATTTGGAAGCTCAGGGTACTTCATTCGGCGCTAAAGATGCTTCAGGCCTGACAGGTGATTCTATCACTTCAAACGGCGATTTGCTGGCTCCTGCTGAAGAAGCTGCTCCAAATTCACCTGCTGGAACACCAATTCACGGAAATTCTGGTTATTAATAGGTATTGATGACGCTAACACGGAAAACGGTTCTCTACTCCATGAGAACCGTTTTTTTGTGGTCTGTCTTATTTTTTAAGCAACTTTCTGAGGCGGTACTTGACGAGGTACTGCAGACGGCCAAAAAGCATGCTGATGATTTCCCGCACTCGAATGATGTTGTCCTCAGCGCCGCCGTCTTTCTTGATTTCAGCCAGATATTTGCCTAAAACTTCGTTGGTTGAGTGGTTGTTCCAAAAACCATTGTTACTGTTTCGATGCGCAATTCTGAAGTCGAAGTCATTTCCCCAAGCGGTATAGACAAGCAAGCGCTCAAAGGCATGCAGGATACTATTTTCAGGCAACGGCTCATCTGGTATTTCTGCTTCGATGTTGATCGCCAGTAAATTATCAAGCGCGGCCGGGCGATACCAAGCCATGGTGCCATAGCTCATCACATAAGACAGCTGTTCCTGCAGTCCTTTTCTGGAGCTGAAATTGATAATTCCCCAAAGATGCTTCATCAGCGGCCAGACCTTCTCTTCCTCTGTGCAAAGCGGTCCGTGGAAGCTCTGCTGAAAGGTCGGAACGTCAGAAATGATCAGACCCACTTTGTCATTTTGTTCAAAGGCTTCGAAAAGGCGCTGCGCAGGCTCAATGAGGCTCTCTTCTAAATCATCTCGCCAGCTTTCTCCCAAAATCCACCAGTTTTCGACGGATTTTTTGGTGTGAAAATGCCCTGCAATGGGATAATTCGACAGTTTTTCATGAATTTTCATCCAGGGCAGCACATCGCGGCCTTTTTTTCCTGTCACAATAATTTCTTTTATTGCTGGATGATTTTGTGACAGTTCTTCGATTGTCTGCTTACTTTCTGGACTGTCTGTCGTGATGAATAGATCATAATTTTGTACATAACGATCAAATAATTCCAAATAATGCGTCAGCAATTCCTTATAATAAACGTGTAAATGAATCCCGATTTTTGGATGCGCGGATGCTTCTATCGGATGCGGCACATTTATCATCTTGCTGTTGAGCATATAAGGACGCTCAGGATAATCATACCAAGTCATGTGGTCAATGATCAAATCTAGCGGATAATCGCTGAATTTTCTCAAGTATTCAACTGTCACTGGAGTACTCGGATGCTTGGCGCCGATTGCAAATGCCTTGATTTTCAAGAAAGGAATCCGGTGCTCTAAAATGGACGACATGTTAAATACAGAGAAGTCATGAACCAGCATTTGTGACCAGTCTTCCTGACGCGTATCAAAGACCACGCCAGGTTTGAATCCCGCCTCTTTGAAATACTGCGTCATGCCTGTTTCATATTTGACAATGACATCAACCACATCGTCTAAAATCTGAATATTTGACCAAAAGTTCTTAAAACTGTCTGATGCGACGACGTTCTGCTTAAAACAGACATAATAACTCTGAATATGATCAGGTAATTGGACTTCATGTCCATCTGCGTGCGGATCAACCACATGCGCGCGGTTGTTCGTCATTCCCCAGAAATCTACTTGTTCATCTGCTTCGAATTTTTTCTGAATGGGCTGCAAATCAAAAATCGGGCCAAAACAGGTGTCATTCATCACTGTTACGGAATCATACTGCTTGAGCGTGTCAAAGCCGTATTCCACCATGGCTTCGCCCCAAGCCTTGAAATCAAAGCCGATGTTTTCGCGCTGGATGAAATGATCCATCAGCTGAGCATCTCTCAATAGCTGCTGCTTCTCAGCCGACAGCAAGCTGTTGGAAATCAGACAAACTTCATCAAAAAATGGACGGATATGCTCTAATTGATAAATAACATGATCCGCCAGCTTATTTTCTCGGTTGAAATGGACATAAAGTAGTAAATTTTTAGACATGATTAGTTTTCAGGCTTTCTTAATTTTCTTAAGGGAATGCTGACTAAGTTTTTCAAACTGCGGGCGTAGGAATTCTGATAATAACTGACCTTTTCTTCAAGGGCCTTGATCTGTTCATCCTGCTGCTCCTTCTGGAAAGTCCGCTCGTGCAGCATTTCTAGACACTCGTCAAAAGTCTTGATCCAGTGTAAAATATTATCTTTCTTGGCTTCATCAACTTCTTTCGAAAAACTTTTCTGATGCTTGTTGAGAATGTAAAAGTAATTCTCATAATAATCCTGCCAATTGCCGCGATCTGACATTGAGCTTTGGCGCACACGATAATTCAACTTTGTCTCAGACACAAAAACAGGCGCTGCCAGATTTTCCAGGATCAAATCCAGCCAGAAATCATAATCTTCCAGTGCCCGATTGTTCAAAGCCTTATCAAATCTGCTTCCAGAAATCTTGCTGCAGCGAATGAGCGAAGAGGCGTCGATCAGATTCCCCTCCAGCTCTTGTTTTAGAGAATATTCTAAGTTCTCCTGCAAAATATTGCGCTGATTTTCAAAATCCCAAAGCTGCGTATAAGCAATGTCTTTGCTTGTTTCTTCCAGCTTTGCCAGCAGAATTTCGACATGCTTCTCATTCAGCCAATTGTCACTGTCGACAAAGAGGAGAAAATCTCCTGTGATTCTTCCCAGCGCATCATTTTTGACAGCAGATAGGCCACGATTTGCCTCATCAAAAAAATAAAGCTCAGGCAAAGCACTTGTCGCCAGCAAGGGCTTGATCACTTCGGCAGAATTGTCAGTTGAGCCGTCATTATAGACAAGTAGTTCAATATTTTGATAGGTCTGCGAAAAAATACTTTGTAGACATTGCGCGATGTATTCTGCGTGGTTATAACACGAAACGACGATTGAAACTTTTTTACTCATAAGCATTTCCTTCAAGACTTTCTGGCATTATTGTCCAAAATCTGATTCCTTCATTTTGTCAAGGCAACGATTGTTTTATCCGCCTGATAAATTGTCCAGCTTTCATTGCTGCTGACTTTATTCTTGGGATCCTTGACGATGGAAGACAGCTCGGCATCATTTTTTCTATCAACAGGAATATTCGTTAAGGATTCAAACCAGTATCGGTTCGGAAAATAAGGATCATGATTGCTTGGTACGATTTTTTTCAAAACAGGATAATTCTTGCATGCGGACAAAAAAACTTCAGAGTCTACTAGAAAATTATCTGCGACATAGACCTTATCTCCAGACTGATAGAGCGAAATCAGGCTTGTATGAAGAAGCGTGCTTGACGAAATAAAGGATTCTTTTTGGATCTGAAGCATGGATGAGAACATAAAAACAAAGGAAATGATCTGATAAGTAAGTCCCGCCACTATCGCGCCTCTCACAATATCTACAGCTTTTAATGCCAAGCTGGAGCTGCTCAGGATACATACAAGCGCGATCCAAACACCAAAGCCGTAATTGTAACGCGGTGCTTCCGAGCTGATCGGATGCTCTAAAAACAGATAAAAGCCGAAAGACGCAACTAACGTGACCAACAGATAAATCACGCTGAATCCTATTGTTTTAAGCCATAAAATCCGGCTTTGCTTCAGCATTGAAAAAACAAAGGCAAAAAGTAAAAGAAGAATCAAGAAATTCCAAAGTTTCGCATTGTCAGAAAAAACCGTCCGAAAATAAGTCAGCAAATTCGTCACGATGTCATCAATGAAATAGCCGCGCATAATTTCTGCCGTATTATCTTGTGTGGTAGGCAAAAATATCAGCTGAATCAAATAGAGAAATGTCCCAGCCAAAAGTGGAATAACAGTCAATAAAACTCTCTGCAGCAGCTTACCAGCAGCTCTTCCTTCCAACATTTCCAAAAACATTAAACTCAAAGCAACAATAAGATAAACACCTGTTGATGCCTGATAAAAATTATACATGAGAAAGATAGAAATCAAAGCCGCCACAGTAAAGTTCAGCTTGGCTTTCCACCAAATGAAAGGCAGGACAGCAAACAGCAAACTCAACGAAATAAGCGGACCGTCAAAACGATAAGCCACCGCATTTAAAAACCAAGGATTTAGACCGACAATGACAGAAGCTGCCGAAGAAAGATAATTAATTTTTTCCCCTAAAAGTGCAGCTTGAATGATAAAACTCGCGAGCGTCAATATCAGCGCAGACAGGATAAATGGCGTCAGACCGCGATCTGTCAAATGACTGCTTCCCTGAAAAATCCAAGAGACAAATTCACTTCCCCACCTTGAATAATGTAAACCGAAATTCGCTTTTCCATCCAATCTTCTCACTGCGTCGTCAATGTAAGGATAATTAATCAGCCCAATTGAACAAAGCGCGACAAAGTAAATCACAAAACTAAAGAGTAATTCATTTTTCTTTGCTTTGGCTAAAGCTATGAAATTTTGGACAGAGTGCTGCTTTCTCATTGATTCAATCACTTCCCTTTGTCTTTCTTATTTTCGTATAAAATATAATGTTCGACACCTGAGCGATATTCATCTAGCGGACGATGCAGGGCATAAAAGCGAGTTGCCAGCACCGAAAAATTTAAAACAAGGAACAAAATTGAAGAGGCCATTACCAAGTACTTCAGCCACTTACCTGAAACAACGGCAATTTTTTGGGCGACAAGTGTAAAAAATGGCGCAAGTATGAGAATTAACGGCGTGAAATAACGTCCCTGCGGGCCCAAAATGATGTTTCCAGTAAAGTCTTTATCCAAGGCATAAGTATACAAGACGCCGAACATATTGACCACGAAAAGTAACATACCCAGCCAAGCGAACCAGCTCGGCACGACTTCTTCACGTTGAGACAGCAGCACTAAAATGAGCACAGCAAACTCTGCCAGCATTGCCCAGCCAGGCAAACCGGCCACCGAAGTCCCGGATAAAATCTGAGCAGAAAGGATCGTGTAATAAGGCTCAAGCAGCGACATAAAAAGTTTGGGAATAAAAACAAGAAGCTTCTCGTTCAGAACAATCACAGCGCCTAAGGCACCAATGCCCAAAATAGGCAGACCCAGATAAGCCAATTGCCTTGACCTGATTTTTAATCCGAAAAGCTTAAGCAGCAGCCCCAAAGCTACTAATGCCATCAAAAGATAAAGCAGCCAGAAATTCCATTTGGCAAAAAGCAAGGCCAGACTAGATAGCATAAGCGAAATAAAACTGATCCCGAGCTGGGCGAAGCTGATTTTTTTATCACTCTTCAAATGATGCGCCGCATTGATCAAACAAGCAGAAGCCAAGGCAACCGCCACATAGGCATAACAATCATAACTCAAACTCGTTGCCAGCTGAATCACAGTCGGGCTCAAACTCACAAAAACAAAGAGTAGCTTATAAGCCGCCAGACGCTTGATGATAAAGAAAAGACACAAAATGAAAAAAGTCAGGTTAAGAATTCGCGCGGTTATCACCATTGAGCCTAAGGAAGGATAAATCGCATGCCCAATCATGACACCAAGCGCAGGAACATCATGCGAAATATCGTTCAGCCAAGTACTTCCTTCAACACGCTTATCTTGTACCTGATCTTTATTGACTGTCGGCAGCTTGGTTTGGAAGAAAAGCTTGAAATAGCTGCCGTCAGCTACGGTCGAACTCATCCAGCTGACACCCTTTTTCCAATCGGAAACATAAGGGGGCTCAACCTGCGTATGATTATCATAATCTTCGCCGAAAAAGCCGATTTTTGCTCTGTCGACGACTGTATTTGCGATATAAGTTGATTTCTCAAAATGATAACTGGAATCCGGCTCAATAAAAAGCGGCTGAAAAATGGCAAATACTAAACCGATGACGACGGCAACACAGAGAAAAATGGACTCAGGTTTAATCCCTGAAAATTTTTGAAAGTTCTGATTTCTGGAAAGGTTTTTGAGTGCAGCAAAACTATCTGAATGCGCATCGCTCAGTGTTTGATTAGAGTTTGCAGCTCTCCGTCGATAGTTTGTTCTTCTTTCTTGCATCTCAGTTGCTGAACTCCCACTTACCGTTTCTCTGGATCAGACCAGTTGCAGAGTCTTTCTCGCTCTCACTAGCCGTCACAAGGTCTTTTCGGCCGATGATGATAATCTTTTCATCACTGGCATATGCAATCATCTGATCTTTGTCATTTCTGATGGAAACTTGCAGTTTGAGCTTGAGTTCATTGACCATGTTCAGTGAACAGCTGTATCGAACAACTTTTTCACCCGCGCCCTCGGTCAGATGATCCATGGAATTATCATTATAAATCCAAATATTCCGATCCGCATCTGTGAGTGAAAAGGCTATGTAGGTCTTGATATCCTGCTTCACATGATAATGGATCTCAAACATAATCGGCTGATCTGGGCTTGTTTTAGCTTCTGAAAGGAGCTCAACCCTCAAGTCGTCAATGACACTCGCTTCGGTCTCTTCTTCTTCGCTGTCGTCCGAATTCACTGCAATCCCCTGAAGACTGTTCAGGCTGTATTGGTTTGCCACCTCATTGACATCGCCTGCCACCTTTATCAGTCCCTGGTCAGTAAGAACGGCTTTATTACAGTATTTTTTTATGGCATTCATGTCATGCGTCACAAGAATCGTAGTCAGCCCAGACTTTTTACGCTCCAGAAAATAATCGTTACATTTGCGCTGGAAAGCTTCATCACCAACTGCTAGAACCTCATCCAGCACCAATACATCGCCTTTCGCCTTTATCGCCACAGAGAAGGCTAAACGAACCTGCATGCCAGAACTGTAGTTTTTCAACTTCTGGTTCATAAACTCGTCTAATTCAGCAAAATCAACGATATCTTGATACATGGCGTCTATTTCCTGGACAGAAAATCCCAGCATGGCACCGTTCAAGTAAACATTCTCGCGTCCCGTCAACTCTGGATTAAAACCGACGCCCAGCTCGATAAATGAAACAAGCTTGCCGTTGACTTCGACTGTTCCTTTGTCCGGCTCATATATCTGAGAAATGATTTTCAGCAGGGTTGATTTACCCGAGCCGTTACGGCCGACAATACCGAAGAAATCACCTTTTTCCACTTCAAAAGAGACATCTTTCAGGACATGCTGCTCTTTGTAGCCTTTGATGCCGCGCATCTGATTGACGAGCATACTTCTGAGACTGGTAGTACTTTCTGTTGGCAGGCGGAAAGATTTGCTGACATGATCAATTTTTACTGCAATATTAGTATCAGACATCACACTACCTCCGCAAATTTCTTGGCACGCTTATTGAAGACTGAAAGTCCCAGCCAGAATATCAGAAATGATAAAATAACTGGAATAAAGCCGAAATACCAGTGATGGGTATAAATCTGCCAAGCTGTCGGATTCATGTTGTTGCTGTAAGTCAGCACATAGCGGAAATCTTGCACAATCTGCGCCATTGGATTGAGCATGACGAGTCTAGCAATGATTTGTCCGAACTGCCCTTTCATGACCGTGGTAATTTGAGAAATCGGATAGATAATTGGTGTGGCGTAGAAACCCGCCTGCATAACGACTTCCCAAACTGGCGCCAAATCTCGGAAATAGACATACACTGTTGACAAAAGCAAGGTCACACCTAAAGTGAAAACGACCAGTTCAACGGTTAATGGAATAATTGCGATAATTGTCCAGCTAAAATGTACACCATTAATGATGGCAAAAATAAGCACCACAACCAGTGATATACCGAAATTGATGAGTGCATTCATGACAACTGCTACGATTAAAATTGGCTTGGGAAAACTGATTTTTCGGAGCAAATCGCCGCGCGATACAATCGTTGTCATTCCTATACCAGTAGACTCACCGAAGAAATTCCACAGCGTAATACCCAGCAGGAGCGCAACCGCAAAGTGGGGAACCATTTCCCCCAAACGCAGGAATTTTACAAATACTGCATACATGACAATGAACAGCAGAATCGGCTTCAAAATCGACCAAAGGTAGCCGATAAATGAGCCCTGATAGCGTAGTTTAAAGTCAGTCTTGACAAGACCTTTCAGCAAAATCCAATTCTGCTTTTCAAATATATTCATTAATTATTTTTTCCTATGATAAATTCTGTCGTAGAAGACATTTTCAAACAATCTGAGCCGATAAAGAAATACGGCATGCAGCCGATGCGGCATCTTTCGCAGGTAGTTTTTCTTAATATTTCGAATGTAGGCCGCATGATTTCCGCTCAGTTTCTTGATATCATGAATCACCCCTGCGAGCAAATAATAAGTCCGATAGGGCGGAATTCCTAGCTTCACCGCTAAATCAAAGTTTTCAATTCCAGCTTGAATATTGTCATCCAAGAACTTGAAGTTGTCGCGATGATGCGTCACAGAATCCGCATGCTGCAGCCAGTAATAAAGCACAAGATCCACATCGACGACTTTATTCACTCGGCTGAGAATCGGGCCTACAACAGCCACATCCTGAGCAAATCGCCCTTCTGGGAATCTGATGCCGTCAAACAATTCCCGCTTGTAGAGCTTGCACCAGTTTGATTCATTGAAATAATAAGCTTCCTGATGCTTCAGCCTTCTCAACAATTTTGGAAAGACTGTCTGATATTGTCTGTAGGCATCGGTAAAAGCTGTCATTTTCTGCGCGATTTGAACGACGTAAGTTTCGTAAGTCAGATGCGACAATTCAGATAAACCTGGACGCTCCCAGCGTCCTTTCGCCATATCCGCTTGAGCCCCTTCCAAAGCCTCGGACAAGATCTCCAAATACTGCGGATGATAAAGGTCATCATTGTCGCAGAAAGTGAGATATTCACCTCGGGCTTCGTCCAAGCCCTTATTCTGCGCGGATGATATTCCGCCATTTCTACAGTGAAAAACTCTCACGCGCGCGTCCGCCGCAGCCAGCTCATCACAGATTCGACCTGAAAGATCCTTGGAACCATCATCCACAAGGAGCAATTCCAGATTCTTATATGTCTGTCTCAGAATTGACTCAGCCGTTTGACGAATGAATTTTTCTGCATTGTATACAGGAACGATAATTGAAATTAATTTTTCTCTCATTTAATATTAGATGCGAACCACTCGCTGTTGAAACAGTTTAACGCGTCATTCATCAGCTTATAGCTTCGGCATCGGCTGCCAAGTCTTGTCTTTGCGCAGTTTCTTGCCGTCTTTCATGCCTTTTAACAAAATCTTGAGACTCTTCATTTTTTCCTTCACAAAGACCAGACGAATGACTTCTTTGGAGAAGGTCAGAAAGGTCCCGAAGGTAAAGACCAACGGCTTATAATCACCATTAAGCTTGAAATAGTGCGCCATGTATCCGCGATTTCGCATGATATAGTAACGTGTCACGTCTGAGGTAGAATTGAGCTTGCGAATCCGGCCGATTTTGATGTTTTCAAGCGGTCGTGTTCTTGCCATCAGTGTTTCATTGATCAAAACGGGCTGCGTCACCTTGCTGGCCAAGTAACCATAGATCGTATCATCCCAATAAATAAAGAAGCGGTTATCCGGCAGGCCGATCTGCTTGACGAGATCATGGTGAAATAGGCCGCCTTCGAAACACATGGTATTTATCTTCTTGAATGATTCGCCTTCTGCAAAACCGGAAGGCGCGATGGGATTCGGAATGCCCAGATGATTTTTGAAGTCATACTGCCAGTAAAAGTCACTCCCGTCATAATTTTTACGGCGAATCTGAACAGCCAGCGTGTTATTTTTGACAGCCTTATCCAGCCATGGTGCCAGTTCCTCAAGTGACTCAGGAAAAATTTTGACATCATCATCCATCATCCAGATCCAGTCAGTATCTAAACCGTAAGCAACTTCCATTCCTTTAGAAAATCCGCCTGAACCGCCTGTATTTTCCAGCATCGGCACATAATGCACTTCAGTTCCAGTCAACACAGTTGATTCTACAATCTGCTTCGTCTCTGCCGAATTTTCATTGTCCACCACAACCAAAGCAGCTGGATGCGTGTGCAGCGCCTGAATCGAGTCAAGCAAAAGCTTCAAAAGTTCTTGACGTTTGAATGTGACAATGACGATCGCAAGGTTCGGGTTTTTTTGCATAACAACAAAATTATAGCATAATTCAAGTAAAGATAAAAGCCATCTCTTCCCAGTTAAAAATGAAGTCTGTTTGATTGAATGCGATTCGCTCGTCTGAAGATTATTCTTGTCAAGAAAACGTTTTCTTTTTTTCTTCTACTCAATTTCTTTTCAAATAAATGTTATAATAGATTTAGTGCAGAAAAGTCACAATTTTTCATTTTCAGAAGCAGGCCGTTACATACTTGTCGGGCTTGCATCAACTCTCGTTTTCCTTTCTTTGAAAATGGGCTCTTTTGATTTGCTGAAAAGCGGTGTCTTTTCTGAAATAATTGCACAGGTTTTGACAACTCTTTTCGGTTATTACATGAATCGCAGATTTGTTTTCAAGAGCAAGTCAAAGTATATCGCGCGAGAGCTCTTTGCTTTCAGCAGCACCCGTATTTTCGTGACGCTGCTGGCAGTTTTTCTGAACTGGCTTTTGGTGGACACGCATCCGCATCTGCTGACTGACCTGCTCGGTGTGAGTCTTAAAGTCTCTGTGTTCTTGCTGTCTATCTCACTGCAGATCTTTTCTACCGTTCTCAACTACCTATTTGCGAAATTTCTGGTTTTCAGGAATAAGGAAAAGTAGACACTCTTTGATTAAATGTATTATAAAGACGAACCGCGAAGTTCGTCTTTTAGTATTATTCCCCAAATTCTTTCGCTACTGTCTTCAGCGCCGCGTTGAAAACCTGGTCCATGTCATAATATTGATAATTGCCCAAACGTCCGCCGAAGATGACTTTGTCAAGCTTGAGCGCCTCAGCGCGATATTGTTTGAAAATCGATGAATTCCGTTCGTCATTGACAGGATAATAAGCCTCTTTGCTGCGATCCCAATCCTGCGGATATTCTTTGGTCAAAATGGTGTAGCCGTCATCTGCCTTCTGGTCAAAGTGGCGCCATTCCATCACACGTGTGTAAGGTGTCTCCGCATCAGTGTAATTAATCACCGCGTTGCCCTGCTTGTTGTTGGACTCGAAAGTCTCTGACTCAAAGCGAACCGAGCGGTACTCCAGCTCGCCGAACTGGTAATCGAAGAACTGGTCAATCATACCAGTATAGACAATCCGAGGGAATTCGTCCAGATACTCGGACTTATGGGCGAAGAAATCCGTATCAGTCTGCACATCAATCAGGTCAGAGTCCAGCATTTTGTCGAAAATCGCGGTATAGCCGTCAACTGGGACACCTTGATAACGATGGTTGAAATAATTATTATCGAAAATATAACGCACCGGCAGACGACGAATGATGAAGCTTGGCAATTCAGTCGCCTTGCGGCCCCATTGCTTCTCGGTGTAGCCTTTGATGAGCTTCTCGTAAATGTCAGTTCCGATCAACGAAATTGCCTGCTCTTCCAGATTCTTCGGCGTACCAGTGATCCCAGCAGTCTTCTTCTGTTCTTCAATCTTTGCACGCGCCTCGTCTGGCGTCTTCACACCCCACATCTCATAAAAAGTGTTCATGTTGAAAGGCAGATTGTAAAGCTCGCCCTTGTAATCTGCCACGACCTGGTTGATATAACCATTAAACTCGGTGAACTGATTCACATAGTCCCAAACCTCTTTGTTGTCGGTGTGGAAAATGTGAGCGCCGTAATCATGCACATTGATGCCGTGCTCTTTGTGCGTGTACATGTTCCCGCCGACATGGCCGCGCTTCTCAATGATCAGACTGCGCTTGCCTCGCAAAGCCGCCTCATGCGCGAAAATAGAGCCATAAGGGCCTGCGCCGACAATCAGATAATCATAATTTTTCGTATTATAATTCATTACTTCCTCCATTGGATAGTGAGTTTTCGCATTCGCTTGATTAAATATCATTCACATAGATGCTCAACTATTTATTTTACTATAATTCTAGGAATTTCTCATGAGTAAATGTTTCATCAGCCCCTTAAAAACACGATTTCCATAAAGTCCAGAAGCCAAAACAATCAAAAAACGATAAAAACTTTTATTTACATAAAGCAACTTGCGAAGGCCGCTGTTCCTTGAATAGTCCTTGTTCTGGCGCCAGAGCTGATCAAAAAACTCAGCTGCCAGCTCCGACTTATCCTTCACAGCAATTTGCGCCCAGAAATCATTGGCATTCAAGACATTGGCAAGGCCTAAAGGCAAAGCTTCCGGATGCTTTTCCGCCAAAAAGTCGACTTGCCTCTGATTCTTGAGAAGCAAATCAAAGTTCCCCTGCTTAATCTGTGCCTGCCCAGTAATACTTGCGGCATTCGGACGGTAAAAATAGTCCACACTGTCCACGACCGCATAATCTCCCGCTGCATCCAGCAGAGGAAAAATCACACTGCTGTCCTCAAAAACTTGACCCTTAGGATAACGAATCGCCTTGAAAAGCGTGCGATGATAGATTTTGTCCCAAGCCGCATCATTCGGCATGAGATCCTGATTGATTCCAAGGGCTTTGATCCGGTTCTCGAAAGTCCCTGACACACGTCTCAAGCTTGTCACTGCTTTGTCATTAAGCTCTGTGCGATTCCGCGTCATCTTGCACATGGCCAGCTTAACTTCTGTCTGATGAATTGCCTCGTACAAATTTTCCACATAATAAGGACTGACCAGGTCATCACTGTCCATAAATACCAGGTAATCACCTTTGCAGTGCTCAATGCCGAAATTTCTGGCATCGGACAATCCGCCATTCTTTTTGTTAAACAGCGTAAAATGCACATTGGCGTCCGCAAATTTTTGTGCAATTTCAGACGATTTGTCATTGGAGCCGTCATTTATCAGCAGAACTTCTAGATTCTGATAAGTCTGTGCCTGCACAGATTCTAAACACGCTGTAAGATACTGCTCAACATTGTAAATCGGGATAATCAGGCTAATCAACGGATTCTCAGTGTTTGTCAACATCTTGGCCGCCTCCTGAAAAGATCTCCTGCCACATGGCTTCACTGGTCAAAGCATCAAATTTGGCCAGCAAACGCGCCTTGACCTTTTTAAAGCCGAAGATCAAACGCAAGCTGTCAACTGCCAAAAGGCACAGGCCGCTAAAAAGTTTCCAGGGCTTGACTGTGACAATGAAAGCCTTATCTCCCAAATAATAGAAAATCCGCTTAGAGCCAGCCAGTTGATTAAAATGCGGCAGCATCAAGTATTCGCTCTTGACCGTTCGATTTTTTCGGGGAAGAAAGATCATCCTCAAAAGACTCTTCAAGGTGCTCTCAGCTTTAGCATCAACGCTGACAAAGCCTGAAGTATCATAATCTACAGGCTTGAGCCGCTCATTCTTAATCATGGCATTGACTTCTGGAAGTTTTTCTTTGAGCGATGCACTTTCAATCCATTTTTCGGGCGTCATGTTCAGAAAGTCGTTGAGTGCCATTCGCTCAAGCTGGTGATGCTCGTAACGCGCCGACAAAAGACTGACCAGCCTGTTCATGGCAATATAATAGCTGTCTGACAAAATGCGGCTGCTGAACAAAGCGTCATAAAGCAGCATATTTCTGGCGTCCAGATAAGTCGTCATAGCGGTCATTTTTTTCTGAAAATCTTCGGCATAGCTGGCAATTCCGTTTGCCCAGATGAGATTGAAATCATTGAACTGGGCAAAGGCCATGTCATCGCTGCGGACAAAAAATGGCGGGACGAGATGTTTGACCGATTTGATGGGAAAGGCATTGAACCACCAACCTGCAAAGGCTGTTTTCGGCGTTTCCTGCGCCCATTTCTGCTCGGTTTTCAACACTGTATCAACATCTGTCGCATTTTCTTTTTGAAATTCTACCTTGACCCAATATTTTCCCACGGAAGCGCCGCGCTCAAGAAAAATATCTGGTGCGTCATCGTAGAAGAGCGCTGCTGCAACAGCTGTGTTTTCCTTTTCTGCAAATGATAATATCTGATAGGCTCTTTTGATCGATTCCATTTCCAAGGCTGCATCATCGTCCATAAAAAGCACATGTGTTGCGTCGGTCTCATTTTTGTAGTGCAGAAATCCGCGCATAAAGCCGCCTGATCCGCCTGTATTCTCATTTGGAATGACTTTGACGCCCTGAGTTTCTTCTTTTGTCAAATCGGAAGAATTGTCCACCACGATGAGGTCAATTTTCTCCCGCCACTCGGCTGTATCCAGCAATTTTTCCTTGATCCGCGTCAAGGCTGGAAGCACAAAGGCTTTTCGCTGAAATGTCGTGATGGAGAGACCTAATTTGACCTGATGTCGGGCAGGCGCGCTGCTTGCCCATTTCATCGCTGTTATTGATGCTGCACCATGAGTTGCCGTGATTCTCGGATAAATCAGTCCTTCGGCCTCGCTCAAACTTTGCTCAAACACGCTGACATCTTTCGGGGACAAATCAATTTCTTTTTTCTGTAAGATACTTTCGCCAGTTTCGGTAAATTGGCAGAGCGCAACCGTCACTTTCCCGCTTCCTGACATCAGCAGATTCGCTTGGCTCAAACCGACCCTTTCCCGCCAAAGCGGAATTGAAAAAGCATTGTAGTAAGTATCAAAAACCACAGATGACGCATTCGCCATCTGCAGCTTATTTTCTGAAATTCCCCCATCAAAAGAAGCACGGAAATATTTCTCCCGAGAGCCGAATTGTTCACTCTCTGGAAAGATGAAATTTTGAAGTGTTTCCATCATTATTTTTTCAGACTTGGGATATGTCCATCTTTCCAAGTAAATTCAACCCGGTAACGCAGCCAAGTTGCGGTGTTGCCGATGCCGTTCCAGCTGTCGTGTTTACCTTTCCAGGCATTGAAAATCAAGTAATTCTTGTCGTCATCCTGGAAAACAGCCGGCTCTGATGGGCCTTGTAAGCCATTGTTCATCTGATCATTTGATACAAAGCTTCCGCCGTTCGTGTAAGGCCCAGTAATCGAATCTGACACGGCGTAACCAATGTATGCCGTATCTAAGTCAACTTTATCAGCTGAATAAATCAGCACATACTTGCCGTCAGGCGCTTTTACAAGTGCGGGACGCTCCACAAGCGCAACTTTTGATGTCTTCTTATACTGATCAATCGTTGTCGAATCAACAAGCTTTGTCGGATCGCCAATAATACCCAAGCCGTCATCTGACAACTGCTGAATCCAAATGTCATAGCCCAGGTTCTGATCCGTGGCATAGAGCATATAGTTTTTGCCATCTTCTTGATAAATGCTCACATCAAAATAAGAGGAAAGCACACCATAATCAGCCAATAATAACGGCTCTTCTACAGGTGTATACGGCCCTTCAACTGTTGGCGAAGTCGCTGCACCGATGGCGAAGAGTCCTGAGGCTCCATTTACAAAGTTCGCGTAAATGATGTACTGATCGCCCATCTTCCAGATTCCTGGACGCGTGAGTTTATTCGGCGTGGCAGACCAGCTCGGCAATGTTGGTAAAATATCTGCATCTGATGGCGTGAAGTTGACATTGTCAGTCGATGTCGCCAGTCTCACATGCGGCGTGTTATCTGCATCCGAAGAAAATGCGAAATAGTTTGCATCAACTTTTATCGTATTCTCGCCTAAAAAGTTGTTCCCAGTAAACTCTGTGAACTTGTAGGTACTTGTATTATTTCCGTTGTCTTTCTTGCCCGCTGCCTTGTTGGAATTACTCTGCTGAAGGAAGATAAAAACAGCGGCGGCAATAACGACCAAAACCAGCACAGAAATCACGGCAATCAATGGACCGCGAGATTTCTGATGTCGCTGCGAACGTGAACCTCTTGAGTGAGGTTCTTCATCAAAATTCGAATTTAAATTTTTTCTTGTCATATTTCTATATTATAGCACAATAAAATGAACAATAAACCTCCTGTAAAAGGCGAATTATTTTTGTAAAAGGCGAATTATTTTTGTTCCTCTTGAGAGACGTCTTCCCCTAGCACCTGGGAAAGGCTGTCAACATGCCCAATCGTCACGCAATCTTTTATGACTTTCTGATAGGCATTTTCCGCCAGCTCCTGACGCAATTCTGCAGATCTGATAAGCTGCTCCAGTTTCAGCTGCCAGTCATCGTCTCTGGCCAATAATCCAGTTTTGCCGTCTTCTACCATTTCTTCAAAGGCGCCGATTTTGCTTGCAATTGTCGGTACCTTGACCAAAGCGGCTTCGATCCATTTAATCTCTGATTTTGCCTGATTAAAGATACTGTCTACCAGCGGCGCCAGATTAATGTCCATTTTCGCCAGCAGTCCTGGAAGTTCCTGCCAATCAACATAATCGTGGCTTATCAGCTGCCGGCTGTACGCAGACAGTTCTTTGGGAATGTCCAAATGTCCCACCAAATTCAGACGTACTTGCGGATATTTTTTCAGGACTTCAAGAATCGCTGGCTTGATGAGCTCAAAATTTTCATTATGGGTAATTGAGCCGGAAAAATAACCGATATTTACCAGATCACTGCTGACATCATCATCTTTCATAACTTTTGCGCTTAAGTCGACTAATTCTGCACTGGCCAAGTTTCTGTTTAATAAAACGCGCTTCTGATAATGCTGCAGCTCTTTTTGAAGGGTAAATGTCGTCGTAATCGCCGCATCACAGGCTTTAAGCAATTTTCCGTAACCGAGCACTGTCGCATCGTAGTTTTTCTTTTCCTGCGGGGATAATGCCTGTGTGTAAGCCAATTGATTGGTGTAAACTGGATCAATCACTAAATCATCAATGTCGTAATAAACAGGCTTGCCGTACTTGCGCGCCAAACGCAGCAGTTCTTTGAAAACAACATTGTACTCCGCACGATAAATGATGATGTGGCTGGCAAATTCGGCATCAGGCAGTTTGAATTCAGATTGATTGACCGTTTTGACAGAAAATCCTAAGCTTCGCAGCTGCTCGGCTTTGTTCAGCACACGATAACGTGTACACTGCGGAATCTTGTTTTCCACCCCATCTATGATCAGAATGTAGCGCTGCTCCTGCTTCTTTTTCTGAACGTCAAAGACTTCATCAATGACTGACATCGGGTAATCGGTCTGCGTTCGGATATAATTCAACAACTCAGGAATCTCTGAAGCCCGATCAATGCCCTGCCATTCGTATTTTTCGTCAGTGTCATTCATGAAAGCGGTGTATTTCACCAATGGGACACCTTCCAGTATCATCTCCAAGGGATGAATATAAATCGCGCTGTCATAATTATTATGTGTCACAGCGTCATGTCGAAAGCCTAGGTCTTCAAATTTTTGAGTGAATACCGTTTCATGCAAAAGAATTGCACGCTCACGGGAATTCGTATCCGGCATATTTTCCCAATAACTCCAGAAACCGTCATAATTCAGCAAATTTTTCTTGATGACCAGAAAATAGCTCTGGAGATGCTTGGGAATCATGCCGTAAGGATTGATTTTCAGCGGATCTCCCTGTTCTTCGCCATAGGATACTCCCCAGAAATCAAGCGGCTCAGCATCCATTTTATGGAAAACCTTCGACAAATCAATAAAAGGACCAACATTGGTGTCATTGACCATCACGAGCTCGTCAAACCCTGCCAGCTCCGACTTTCCAGCCATTAATAAACCATAACGGAAAGCTGCCGCATCGTATCCTTCGTTTTCGCGCATCTCAAGTCTGCCGTATTTTGACAGAAGCGCCTGATCTTCTGGCGTCAACTGGCCATTGACAACGATCATGACTTTGTCAGCCATCTCAGCCAGCGCTTTGAGAAAAAGAATCTTGTACTGCTGAACACGGGGCTGATCCTCATAGATCACGTAAATCAGGTAACGGCGGGGTTTTCCAGATGTGATGGGCTTTCCGCGCGAACGATCACGCATTTTATGATACAGGGCTTTTCGCGCCAGAAAAATAGGCCGTTTGAGATACCAAGTCAGGCGTTTCAATGCTTTCTTTGGATCCCTGTAGGCATGATAGGCAGGCCTTAGTAGATTTTTCACTTTAGCAGGATTGATGTGCAAGCTGTCGTAGATCTTTGACTTTATCATGGTTGAGCGCTTGACATAGCCTTTATAGCCGTTCAGGCTCAACAAATCCCCGATTGCTGCGACAGGATTCGGCTTGGCGGCCAGCTCCTCGGATTCAAGCTCGGCCACAAGCTCTGCATAGGCATTTTCTACCTGGTATTTTTCTCGCACGGCAGGCGCAGCTGCCAGACTTGCAGCCTTTTCAGCCTCAAAGTTTTCCATGGTTGCGAGGATCTGCTCATCGAGCTGCTGAACATTGCCCAGATGGTAGATTTTGCCCAGATGAAAAATATCATAAACCGTTTCATAACCTGGATTGTCCGACATGATGACAGGAACGCCATTCAGCAGTGCTTCAATCACAACCAGCCCGAAGGTTTCTTTGCCTGAGCTGGTCACGAAAATATCCTTGTTAGTGACTGCCGACCAAGGATCCTTCATATTTCCCATGAAAGTGACATTTTTGACCTGATAATCTTTGATGTACTTTTCCAGCAGCGGTTTGTAATCTTCCTCGATCTCTCCAATCAGGATCAGCTCTAAGTCTGGACGATTCAGCTTATGAAAGGCGCGAATCAATTCCAGCTGATTTTTGCGCGGCGACAAGCGGCCGATGCAGACAAGGCGTGTCTTTTCTCCTGAGCGTAAACCATTGACTTTCAGCTCAGAAAAAGGCACGAACGTTTTAATCTGACGCGTTGGAAAATAGTGCGTCAGCGCCTGCTGCAGATTTCCCTGAACCGAAAAAATCTCAGTAGAATACTGATCAATGTAATCGATTTTGTCCAAATAGTATTCGAATTCATCTTCAGGAAATTCGTGAATCAGCCAAATATGCGGGATATTCTCTATCGCTGCAGACACACTGCCTTGAGAGACATTGACCGTATTCGAAACAATCACGTCCACACGATTTTCCAGAATCAGCTGACGAATCCGCTCAACATGCGCCCGATGATTGAAAGCCAGCTCATTCTCATCCACCTTACGCCCTGGCGCATCTGCCCACCACCATTTGATTGAGGGCAATAGGTAAGTTTTTACGCCGATTTCTTCAAAGGCAGCAATATAACTGAAGCGCGCCGCATGCGAAAAATCCGGGGCCACATTAATAACCTCGTGTCCGCGCTGCTTCAGCAGCTTCATTAAGTTGAAAATTGAGATTTCTGCCCCATTGTCAAGGGTTGCTGTGGGTGAAAGGAATAGGATTGTTTTTTTCATTTTTGTTTTTCAGGAGAATATTTCTAGCGTCGGATTTCTTCCATCACTTGATAAATGTAGAGTTCGTAAGACATCCGACTCTGTCGAACAATTGTATCAAGAATGAGACCGGAGATCAAAAAGAGTGCCGCCAGGATCATCAAACCTACCGCCAGTATTGCCAAAGGCACGTGGGTGATGTACTGAATTTGAGCGTATTCAACCAGGACAGGGATACCGACTAAAAGCCCAATGATAAAAAAAGTCAGCGCTAGGACGCCAAAAAAGCGAAAAGGCTTGTAGTCTTTGAAAAGACGGAAAATTGTCACCAGAACCTTCACACCGTCCGAATAGGTGTTCAGTTTTGATTCAGAGCCTTCCGGCCGATCCTGATAGGAAATAGGCACCTCAACCAGCTTAAATCGCTTGTCCATGGCATGAATCGACAGCTCCGTCTCAATCTCAAATCCAGGGGATAAGACAGGGAAAGATTTGACAAAAAGACGGTTGAAGCCGCGGTAGCCCGTCATGATGTCTTGATAGTGTCCCTTATAAAGATTATTGATCAGCCCTTTTACCAGATTATTTCCTAAATCGTGGAAGGCGCGCTTATTTTCGTTGGAATAAGTCCCATTTGACAGGCGATCCCCGATGGTCATATCGGCTCTGCCGGCACGCAGCGGATCTAGGAGCTTATTGACCTCAGCCGCAGGATAAGTATCGTCGGCATCTACCATCACGTAGTAGTCGGCATCTATTTCATGAAACATTGAGCGCACAGCATTTCCCTTGCCCTGTCTCGGCTCAAAAACGACATGAGCGCCAGCTTCACGCGCAATCTGATTGGTATGATCCTTTGAGTTATTGTCGTAGACAAAAATCTCAGCTTCTGGCAACTCCTGCTTGAAATCAGCAATAACCTTGGCAATTGTTTGTTCTTCGTTGTAGGCGGGGATAAGAATTGCAATTTTTTCACTCATTGTTAACTTTCTTGAATTTTATTGAACTTTCTTAATTTCTGCACTTTTCCTTTAGTTCTATTTTCTTATTACAAAAAATTATAGCACATTAAGAGAAAATATTCTTGCTAACCAAACATTGAAATTGTAATTATTTATTGCTTCCATGGTATAATGAGGCATCGTTGATTAAGAAAAACAGATTATTTTAGGAGAAATGATGGAAAAGAAAACATTGCTGATTCTAGCAGCTTCTGCTGCTCTTAGCTTCGGTATCACAGCGAAAGCCAACGCGGACACACAGATGCAGCGCCTCTATAATCCTAACTCTGGCGAGCACTTCTATACAGCAAAAACAGCTGAGAAAGATAACCTTATTACTGCGGGATGGACCTACGAAGGTACTGGCTGGGTTGCTCCAGACTCTGGCGCACCCGTTTATCGCCTCTATAATCCAAATGCCGGCGATCATTTCTATACCTTAAGTGCTTTTGAGAGAGATTCACTTGTGAAAGTCGGCTGGAACGACGAGGGCATCGGCTGGTATTCCGGAGGCTCCATTGCGCTCCAGCGTGCCTATAACCCTAACGTTTCAGCGGGTTCTCACAATTACACAACAAGTACTTTTGAGCAGGAAAATCTCGTTAAGGTCGGCTGGAGAGATGAGGGAACTGCCTGGTATGGCGTCGGCATGGGCACGCCGGTGACGCCAGCGCCTACTGCACCTAGTACTGGCGGGCAATACTATGTGTCAGACTCCTGGGCCATTGCTGCAAAAGGTATGGTCTTTATCCATAAGGATTCTGGTTTAGCTTACACGCGCGTTAAAAATCCTGAAAATTACGCTTATGTTGCATGGACAAATCAAACGAGCGGCAACGGAAATGGCTCTGCTCAGTTTGATTTGTCTGATATTCAGTAATTTGCACAATCAACTAGCAAGCCTAGCATAAACATGAACATTATTTTCAGTCACTTCACATTATAGAATCACCTTAACAATTAATTCCCCCCTTACTTATTAATACGCAATAAGATGAGAATTGTAGCAATACAAGAGTATTCACTTTGTCCATTTTATAGTTTTTTCTACAAAATATAGCCAAGAAAAGCCCAGAACAAGAACATTCTAGGCACATCACAATAATTATCAAGCCTTAAATTTATTCCAGCAGCCACTTCTCAATATTTTCATGTACGATTCCTCTTTGACTAAAGTTAAGTGCATCCATCGACAATACGAACTTTGGAAAATTATCATCAATTCCTCTATATGCACCAAATTCACGTTCGCGGGTTTCAGCACTTTGGAGAAGATAACTCACTTGAAAATACTCGACATATCCAGCTTTTTGTGCAATAAAGTCGATTTCCTTTTCGCCATTTCGTCCAATTGTAACCTTGTATCCTCTTCTTAACAACTCGTAATAGACAATATTTTCGAGTACTCTTTCAATATCTGCAATATTGCTTTCCAGCAAAGCTTCTCGAATGCCATGATCAATCACATAAACTTTGTCATTCACATTAAGTATCTTTTTTCTTAACGCATCTTGATAGGTCACCCGACTCATCAGGTAAGCCTGTTCACATGCATGTAAATAATTTAGGATTGTATCCGTTGAGACTTTACGTCCTTCACTTTTAAAGTACTTTGAAAGTGAATTAGCACTAAAAACATGACCAACCTCACTGAAAATATAAATCAACAATCGGTTGAGTAAATCCGTATCTCGAATCTTGTTTCTTGAAATCACATCACGCAATAATACTGAATCATAGATATCCTCGAGCAAGTTTTTCCTGGCTTCTGGCGAATCCAAAAAATCACTGGCCATTGGCATTCCGCCAACAGTTAAATAATCCTCAAAAGAAGCTCCAGGTGAGTTTTCCAAAAACTCCTTGTAAGAAAATGGGTAAATTTCTATACTCACATATCGCCCAGCGAGATAGGTCGCTAATTCTCCCGACAGCAGCTGCGCATTACTTCCAGTAATGTAAATGTCAACGTCAAAACTTGCCCTCAGAGAGTTTACAACGATTTCCCAGCCCTGAACCAACTGAACTTCATCCAAAAAAATATAAGTCTTCTCGTCATCTCGCCTGATGAATTCCTGAATCGTTTCATCAAGTTTTCGAGAATTTGTCCAAAAACTTTCATTTTGAGTCTTCTCAAAATTGAAATATATTGTCTTGCTGCTTTCAATCTGGTCCATAAGCTGTCGTAAAAAGACAGATTTTCCAGATCTACGGACACCTGTGATTACCTTGACAATGTCCTTGTCAATGAAGGGGCTTATTCTGTCTAAATATTGTTTTCTTACTATCATTTGTCTATTGTAACAGATAGGAAGTGAAAAATCAATAACACCATTCAACATAATCGATAGAAATTACAGATTTAAGGGTTGCATTCGGTATAATCGATACAAATTACTGTTTTATTGGTTTTATTCGATATATCTGATAAAAATCATATTTTAGCAACTTTGATCAGAGAATAGTGAGCGTTATTTCATCTCAAATTATTTCTGATTTAAAATCCTCAAAACTTCATAATTATAATATTTTTTGTTACGATGCGTGACTTTGTCCGTATATATTAGCTCAAGACTTCCAAGCTTACCTAAGACTTTCCTTGCAGTTTGAGGTGTAATGTCACATGCAGAAGCAGCATCTGAAGCCGTAAACTGAGGGGCATTGAATGAGTAAAACCATACACGCTTTTCATTCTCAGTGCTGAGCTGGCTTGCACCTCTTCGCGCGAGTGCTTCACATTGATGGAGCTTCTCAAGCAGATTTTCTGCCATTCTTAATGAAGCTTCCAAAAAGAATTTTATCCAGGCATACCAGTCCGGTTTTTCGCCACGAACACCATTGAGCAAGTCGTAATACCTGGCTTTTTCACGCTCTAACTCTTCACTGACGAAAAAAATAGGCTGCTGCGAGGCTGCTGAAAAAGTTCTGATTTGCTCAAACATCATTAATCCAAAAGTAAAAGTCGACAGGTTTTACAAACTTGTCGACTTTTACTTTACCTTCCCATCTTATTTTTCATCTAT